>JADJXI010000004.1:600000-834260 GCA_016715905.1 Sphingobacteriaceae bacterium
TGTTTGCTTTAGAAACAGGAGTTTATGATGATTTTATAATGAACTTTGCTTTAACTGCGCCAAACTTTAAAGAAGAATGGAAGTGGATTGGCTCTTATGCCACGTGGCGTTCGGCAATGTTTGTGTTTTTGTTTCCTGAAAACCTTCTCTATCCTACATTAAAGAGATTTCAAACATCACAATTTGTTGAGCTTTCATCATCCGTTAGCAATGCGAATCGACTCACTCCAATACAAGCATGCAAAGAAGCAGAAAAATTTGAAAATTATTTCAGTGATATTTCATATATTAGACTGTATTGTAGTACTAATGTAGAGGAGTTACGACCAGCAACAAGTTCCAATGTATGTTGCGATAGGAATGAGACAGAATTAAAAAGACTTGTATATTATTTTGGAGAAGGCCAAACTGGAGACTTTTACTATTGTGTAAAAGAAGATAGTACAACGCCCTCAGATACATTAGGTTCTTGGATTAAATTGCCTATACCGCAATCTGTTAATCTTATAGGGTGTTTTGCTTATACACAGAAAAACATTGATGATGTAGAGGTTGATAAATCATTGGTTTTATTTTATTCTACAATTAACGAAGGTGTATTTAAGTTATTCTTTATAAGAAAGGTAGTTTCAGTAATAGGTGCCGATTGGGAAGAGCCACATGATTGCGAATTACCATCAAGGCCAGGCAAATCTGTTGCTAGAGCAATAGCTTGCGCCAATATAATCAAAGACGAAATACCGGGATTGTTATTTTCTTTTAGTGGATCGTCAGGATATGAGAGCTTATATTTCAAATTCAATCTTAAGGAGAGTAAATTTGACACCCCATCGCCGACTACAGGCGTAGACCCAGCATTTGTTAGTCAAGGATTTAAAAGTGCAATAATACTGCCAATTAAAACCACTAATCAAAGTTTTATTAACAGAGGGTTAGTAGCTGTAACTAATTTAAATAAAATATTGTTTAGGTTGTTGTACCAAAATAATGGCTCAATGGGTACTATAGACACATCACTTAGTGTTTTTACACAAATTATTGGGCTTTATCAAACGAATCAGCAAAATACCTTTGTGGTTTTTGATAAAGTAAGTAGTGTTGTTTATGTGAAACACGTAACAGTCAATTCTTATATAAGTAATGGTCTTTATACAGCGACTGCTTCTATTGTGACTACACCCCTTACAGATAGTGCAATACAAACTGCTTATTCCATTTACCCAGTTTTTGGATTTAATGAATTATATCAACCTTATTTAGCATTAGAAACTTTTTCTGCTCGAGCAAAAATAGGCGCCAGAATTACTTTAACAGGAAACTCAAAAGCGAATTTATACTTGCCATTTGATTTAGCTCCTGTTATTAAAAGTTGGGTTTCCTTGGTTTCCGGTGATTGTATTGCCGACATGAATGCCAGAGCTATTAGTATAAAAGACAACATTCTTTATAATAATAATTCTCCGTTAGGAACATCGAGTTACATAATAAATAGAACACAAGCAGTAAGACAGCTTTTAGCAGAAGCGTATTACTTTGTGCCAATGCTTTTGGGCCTCGATCAACAAAGGAGAGGACAGTATGATGCAGCATTATCCTGGTATCAATCGGTTTATGATTACACCAATCCTTTAGTAGCAAAACGAAAAATATTTTATGGATTAGTATTAGAAGAGAGTATCACCACAACTTTTTTACAAGCACCTAATTGGCTATTAGACCCACTTAACCCACACTATATAGCGCAAACAAGAGCGAATGCGTATACCAAATATACCTTAATGAGTATCATACAATGTTTTTACGCTTATGCTGACAGGGAATTTACGTTAGATACGATTGAAACGGTGCCAAGAGCAAGGAAACTATACACTAGTGCACTTGATTTGCTGAAAACAAAAGAGTTGAATTTACTAAATAATCAATGCATTGCACTTGCAAATGGGTGTTTAGATACACAAACCGACTTATCTACCAATTTAGTTTGGGGAGGTTTGTATGCCGAACTTAAAGGTAATCTTGCCGAAATTGGTAGTGTCAGCATTATTGAATCTTTAGCACACGATATAGCAGATGTATTGAATAGTGGCACAGAAGATACATATGCATCTAAATTTGCTGAAGCATTTGAAATGATTGAAGCAGCAATGCCATTACCACCAGCAGATGAAAACGTAAGTGAATTTATGGCCGGTAACCCAATCAGAATAAATGACGCAAGCCGCTATCTTTTTGCATTAAACAATCCTCTGGAATTTAATAATACAGTTAGCGATCTTTATACAAATAGCATTGCTAACATAATTGGTGTTTCCGTAGAAGAAATAAGCAGTACGTCAGCCGAACAAAAATTGCAATGGTTGTATGATCCTAATCCTGTTTACACAGATGATTACACATTTGCGTTTGCTGCAAGTGACGGAGAACAATTTATGAGTGGCGATAAGGCATATAACCCTTTGGCGCCAACAGAAGTGTCTTTTGATGCTAACCTTGTGTTTTCAAATGCAAAGGCAGTGAGTACTGCCACACCTATAGGACCTAACCCAGTGCCTTATACTCCATTAATAGATTTTAAATTCTGTACTCCGAAAAACCCTATTTACAATTCTCTTGAATTAAAAGGAAATTTGGAATTATACAAGATATTTAATTGCAGGAATATTGCGGGAATGGTTAGAGAATTAAGTGTGTTTGCCGCAGCAACAGATAGCACAACCGGTGTACCCGTTATAGGAGCTTCCGGTAACTTGGTCTTACCCGGAGCAAATAATTTTGCGCCAACTCAATATCGTTTTAAAGCTTTATTGGAAAGAGCCAAACAAATTGCCCAGCAAGCCGCACAATTAGAAAGCTTATTTTTGGCAGCCCTAGAGAAAGAAGATGCAGAAAATTATGCGCAATTGCGAGCAAGGCAAGATTTGGCGACAGCACGTGCTACTGTAAAACTTCAAGATTTAAGAATTACACAAGCGAATAACGAACGTAGTTTAGCTGATTTGCAACTTGGTAAAGTAACCTTTATACAAGGACATTATAACAATTTAATTTCTTCAGGATTAAATGGATTTGAATTACAAGCGCTCGATTTATTGAATCAAAGTATTAATTTTCTTAGAGCAAGCCAAATAGCTCAAGGTGTTTCTGCAGGTTTATATATTTCGCAAGGTGTTTGGTTCGCAAATACTACAAGGGGGGCAGAATCACTAGGTTCTTTTGCTGCTGCGGCGGCTGGAATTGCTGGAGCACTCGGAACTCAATCTTCAATTTTTTCTATACAGTCTTCAATAGCAAGTCAAATGGCAAGTTATGAACGAAGGCAGGAAGAATGGCAGTTTCAAAGCCAACTAGCCGGGCTTGATATTAGCATTGCCAATCAACAAATAAAAATTGCTGACGACAATGTACGTATTGTATCACAAGAAAGAGAAATTGCTGTTTTAAATACAAATCATGCACAAGACGCATTGGAGTTTTTGAGAAATAAGTTTACTAATGCTGAATTATACAATTGGATGGGTAACATACTTGAACGGGCATACAGTTACATGTTAAATCTTTCAACAGCTACTGCCCGAACAGCAGAGAATCAATTGTATTTTGAACGCCAAGAACAAGCAGGCCCATTTATACTAGATGATTACTGGGAATTGCCTTCTGCAGGATTCACAGGAGGCACATCAAACGGACAGCCAGAAAGAAGGGGTTTAACCGGTAGTGCGAGACTGTTAGTGGATATACAACGATTGGATCAATTTGCCTTTGAAACCAACAAGCGCAAGCTGCAAATGACAAAAACAATTTCATTGGCACAGAATTTTCCATCAGAATTTCAGCAGTTTAAAGAAACCGGTGTGTTGTATTTTGAATTAACCAATAAATTATTCGATTACGATTTTCCGGGTCATTATTTGCGTTTAATAAATAATGTAAAAACAACTGTTGTTGGTTTATTGCCGGTATATGACAGTATAAAGGCTACACTTAGTGCTGAACCTACCTCTTACACAGTAATTGGTGGAACTACTTTTCAGAAAATATCAATACGCCGATTGGAAGTAGATTCCGTAGCCTTGACTTCTGCTAACAATGCTACGGGATTGTTTGAACTACAACCAATACAAAACAGCGAATTATTAAACCCATTTGAAGGCATGGGAATTGAATCACGTTGGGAATTTAAAATGCCGGAATTCAGTAATCATCTTGACTACTCTAATATTGCTGATGTAGTTATTTCAGTTGATTATACTGCTTTAGACAGTTTTCAATATCGCTATCAAGTGCTGCAAGATTTGGATAATCAATTGTTATTTAACAGAGGATTTTCGTTTAAAAACAATTTCCCCGACCAATGGTATGAACTTGGTGAGGCTATTGAAGGCTCATCTGATTTTGGTGTAACGTTTGAGCTTAAACGTGAAATGTTTCCTCAAGGAGTTCATAACTTACAATTAGATGGAACAGACATTGTGCTATATTTTGTGAGAAAAGATGGTTTTGTAAATGAAATAGATGTTCTGGATTTCAACCTTGATGATCCGCAAATTACAAATACTATTGGCGGAGAAACCAATGAAGGTAAATTCCCTACCACCGGTTTAATGACAGCATTAGGAAATAGCCCTTTACATAAGTTTAGATTAAAATTTGATAACAATCCTATAAACAGAGAGTTGTTTAGTGATGGTAATATTCAGGACATTTTATTACTGGTTGGGTGTAAGGCAGAGCTTAAAACGTATCCTTTGTAAGCAAAGGATACGTTTGTAATTGAAATTGTTTAACTAAAAAATTTTATATATGAAGAGTTTAACTTTGACTTTGTTACTATTATGTAATATTCTAATTAGAGCACAGGATTCAAAAAATGCAGAAACGGTATTAATTAGAATGGCTGAATCGATGGATGCTACAACAGGAATTTCAACTTATAAATCAGAGATTGTTATTTGTAAGCCTAATTTACAATTAGAAGTGATTGAGTTAGAAAAAGTAAAGTCTAATTTAAAAACTTTTGAAACAAACGCTTTAGTTCTGCAAAAAGAAATTAAAAAATGGCAGGATGCGGGATTTAAAATTTTCGCTATGTCGAACGGAGGTACTCAAGTTTTACTTGTTACCACTGTAATTTTAACGAAAGAGTAAAAAATGATTATTTCAAATATTTAAATTATGTATTATGAGAACAAGAATTTGTATAATGTTAGCCACTTTAATACTAACTATTATTATTACAACATCTTTTAAGGCCGGAGGCGAAGCCCCTAAATATGCAACCATAAGGGTAGTTGAGGCCGGTACTGTAATTTCAGGTTCAGGGAGAATAATTATAATTTATGAAGGAAAGTCGGAGGACATTCCTTTAGATAAACCTACACCAAATAATTCAGCAGTAATTGCGACCAAAATTAATAAGGCAATAAATGAATTAGCTGGAAAAGGATATGAGTTAGTAACACAATCTGGAGGGGATTATGTTACTACGTACACTTTAATAAAAAAATAAGTTGCCCTTACTGCAAAAAATAAAGATGTATTACGACCCCTTAGGGAGAGTGGTAAAAACTGTGAACCCCGACAGGAGTGAACAGCGTGTGGTGTATGGTGTGCCCAATAATTTAAATACCCCTAATAATTTTGCACCAACGCCTTGGGAGAATTTTACCTATGACAGTAACGACCTTGCATCAATAACCAACCCAACAGGCAGCAATGTACCGGCAACAGATTATTTTACACCCAAGAGCGCTGAGGTAGATGCTTTGGGAAGGACCATAAAAACTACCGAATATTTTGATAACAGCAATTACAATAACACCATTGTAATGCAATACCATTACGATATACGCGGTAATTTACTTTTGGTAAAAGACCCATATAATAGAAATGTATTTGAGCATGTGTATGATTTAAGAACACCGCAAGAGGAAGAACCTTTACCCCCGCTTTGGACAAAACACATTGACAAAGGAGAAAGCACTGTTTTATTTGATGCGTTGGCAAAACCGATAGAAAGTAATGATGCCAAGGGCGCAAGAGGATTAAGTGCTTACGACACCTTACAAAGGCCAACGCACAGTTGGGCAAATAATAAAACTGGGGATGCCACTACCCTTAGAAACTTTTTAGAATATGGCGACAGTGCAGGATTGGTAAACCCAGAGAATGAAAATTTAAAAGGCAAGCTTTACAAAAATTACGATGAAGCCGGATTAATTGAAATACCCGAATATGATTTTAAAGGCAATGTTTTAACTAAGAAAAGACAAGTAATTGCAGATGCTGAATTAAAACCCTCATTAAATGCATATACAGCCTATATTGTTGATTGGACAGGTTTACCATCTATTTTGGATTCTTTTATTTACGAAACAAATAATGAATTTGACGCGCTAAACAGGGTAACGAAAATTACTTTACCTGAAGATGTAAATACAAACCGGAAAGAAATTATACCTGAATACAACCGAGCCGGTGCTTTGGAAAAAGTAAAATACGACGGAGATGAATATGTAAAACGCATTGCTTATAATGCTAAAGGGCAAAGAATTTTAATAGCATTAGGTAATGATGTAATGACAAGATACGTGTATGATACTTTCACATTTAGATTAATACGGCAACGGAGCGAAGGTTATACTTTTTCGCAAACGGGTAACACGCTAACTTATGCCTACCAAAGCGGAACAAACAAACAGGATGATAAATATATAAACGATTTAATTGGAAACATTGTTGAAATAAATACACGCACTACCGCCTGCGGCATTGGAGGTACGGATAGTTTAGACAGGGAGTTTGAGTATGATGCCATATACCGACTAACGCAAGCTACCGGACGTGAAAATGTAACGGGGGCGAACTACCCATTTCCCGGTTGGCAGGATATGACAAGAAGCAATACTCCCAATACAACCGTTGGTTATACAAGAAATTACTCTTATGACAAGCTTGGTAACATTGAGCAAATGCAGCAAGTAGGCACAAATGCATTTACCCGAACGTTTAATTACATAACAGCTACAAATAAACTTAACGGAGTTACTATTGGGGCTAATTCTTATGCTTATACTTTTGATAACTGCGGCAACCAATTAACTGAAAACAGTAACCGTAAATTTGAATGGGATGCGAATAACAGATTGATTTTATTTAAAGACCAGGTGGGAATTTCTGAACCAACGGTAGAAGCACAATATTTATATGATAACGAAGGGAAACGAACAAAAAAAATAGTACGAAAACAGGGTGGCGATTTTGAAATACGTGTTTACATAGATGGTGTATTTGAATTTTATACAGATGAAACAGACACGCAAAACACCATACACATTATGGATAATGCAAGCCGAGTAGCAACGGTGCGTATTGGAGCCGCAATGGGAGATACTACACCTGCTATTAAATACGAAATTGAAAACAACATCGGTTCTTCAATGGTTTTATTAGACGATACAGGGGCTACCGTTAATACACAGGAATATTACCCCTTTGGGGAAACCAGTTTTGGCAGCTACGCAAAAAAACGTTATCAGTATGTAGGAAAAGAGCGTGATGAAGAAAGCGGCCTTTATTATTATGGCGCACGCTATTACAGCCCTTGGATTTGCAGGTTTTTTGGAGTTGATCCCCTTGCTGCAGATTTTCCTTTTTATACACCTTATAATTATGCAGGAAATAAACCGATAAACAAAATTGATATTGACGGTTTGCAGGAAGAAGGTGGATCAAATCAACAGGATAATTCTGCAACAACTTATGGCCCCCTTACTCAACAAGAATTCGAAACACAGCAAAGCGCAAACCAACCAAGCTTACCAGAGGTAAACGGAGTTAAAGGCCCTTGGTCTCCAGAATTCATTGCAAACAATAATGGTATAGGAAACAACGATAACAGTAATGTTGATCCGGGAAAAAAACCAATTCAATTGTTTGACTCTACGGATAAAACCAAGTTCGTTGGCTTAGGAGATAAAAGATTAACAGAAACTTACCCGGATAGTAAAACTAAAGAGCAACTCGCGAAAAATTTAGAGTGTTATTATTTAGCTGAATTTCAAACAGAGTTGAGTGGGGCGGAAATGTTACACGGATATAGGAAAGATAATGCTCTTAATGTTAAAAACAATGATGTAACTGAAATGGTAGATTATATTAATAAAGAGTTGGAAGCTGGCCATGCGGTTTCAGTAGGGATTGATTATGATCCGGATAAATCACATACAGGCGATCCCTTCGGAACCGATCATTTTATTACAATTGTAGGTAGAAGTTTTGATGAAAATGGCATTGTGATTTTTAATTTTTATGATAACGCAACTCAAAATTTCGATAGAGGCACATCCAGTGAAAATAAACTTAGTGTTATTGATAATAAACTTCAAGGAATATCAATGGGATTATATGGTAAAGAAGTCTTGGTTACTCGGGTTCAAAAAAATAAATAATTATGAAAATATATCAGCTTATCATCATAGTTATGTTAATGATGCCTCCCTTGTGTTCCCAAACAAATAAAAAGGAAGATTTTAAAAATTACATTAAAGAATATATCGATGGTTGTGATAATAGTGAAGAAGGCATGGAATGGATAAATTTTTGCATCGTAGATTTAAAAAAATACAGGAAATATTTTTTGAAAAGTTATAGCTTAAAAAACACTACTGTTTTTTTTCAATCACATTTTTTGTTGGATAAAAATATTAATCTTATTGAGTATACAATGGGAAAAGATAAACAAGAGTTTTTTGTATATATAACTTATGACTCGGTGGGGAAAATACTTGATAATATTAAAATTAGGGAAGCGATTAAACATAGTGTAAGAGATAAGGAAGTGTTTTTTTTCTAAAAAAGATACCTTATTAGAGATAGTTTCTTTTAAACCAATTTACATAGACACACTTGACCATAAGTTTCTTCCTTTTCTAGATGTTAAAGAAGGTAAAGTTGACGTTTATAAAATTAAGAATGGAAAGTTTATTTTACATGAAACAAAAGCAGTTAGTGAAGAATACTGGGGAAAAAAGTATCGAATTAAGTAGTGATACAAATTTTTTGCTTTAATAAATATAGGATGTGAATTTAAAAAAATGAAAATTATGCTCAGGTTAGCAAAAATAAAACTAACGATTACGAAAACAAAGGAAATTACAATATTGAACAAATAAGGAATATATTATGGCAAACACCAAAGGCACATCAGTAATTAATAATCCGCAAGGTGGAGGTGCGCAAAGCGGCTTGGGAGAAAAATTCTCGCCCGATTTGTTTACCGGAACCGGTAATTTTTCTGTACCTATTGCCGTACCGCCCGGAAGAAATGGATTTCAACCCGAACTGAGTTTAGGTTATAGCTCCGGCAATGGTAACGGTGTATTTGGCATGGGCTGGGCTTTGGGTATACCGGGTGTAATGCGAAAAACAAGTAAGGGCATACCGGTTTACGAAGACAAAAGCGATATTTTTATTTTATCAGGCGCAGAAGATTTAGTACCTGTAAAAATTGAGAAAGAAATTTTAACAGGAAATATTGGCTATGAAAAAACGTTTTACAAACCAAGAACGGAGGGATTATTTGCCAGAATAATACGACATAAAAAAACAAACGGTGAGCACTATTGGGAAGTAAGAAACAAAGATGGATTAATAAGTTGGTATGGAACACCCGGTGCTTCGACTTCGCTAAGCAACCCAGAAACAGCGGTTATTGCAAATCCTGAAAACAGAAACGCAATATTTTCATGGGCTTTAACTAAAACAGAAGATACCTTTGGGAATGTGATTTTATACGAGTACGAAAGAGAGTTGGTAACTTCTACCCCTTCGACAAGCTCAGGGGCCAATCCGCATATTTACGACCAAATTTATCTTTCCAAAATAAAATATGCGCAATACCTTGCAGGCAGCAACACAAAGTATTTGTGCGAAGTGCAATTTGTTTATGAAGAACGCCCTGATTCCCACTCTTCATACAAACAAGGTTTTGAAGTTAGAACAACCAAGCGTTGTGCAAAAATTGAAACTTATACCAATGCGCTTAGCCTTATAAAAACAAAAACCTATCATTTTAATTACCACACCAAACTTCCGCTTAACGGTGCCTCGCTTTTAAAATCGGTAAGTGTTGAAGGGCATCCTTCAACAGGCTCAGGGGAAGAAAGTGAATTTATGCCCCCGCTTGAATTAACCTATTCGGAATTTACGCCTCAAAAGCGCGATTTAAAAGAGATAAGCGGACCCTTGCCGGTAAATTCTATAGGCGAACCGGGTTTTGAACTGGTGGATGTAACCGGAAATGGCTTGCCAGATTTACTTCAATTAAACGGGGCTGCACGCTATTGGACAAATAAAGGGAATGGAAAATTTAGCCCACCTAAGGATTTAAGCATTGCCCCCTCTTTTGAATTGGTATCTACACAAAAAGCCGAAGGAGCAGGTATACCCGGTATTGCATTTATTGATGCAAATGGCGACGGACGAACCGACCTGCTTGTATTAAATGGAATTACTGCAGGCTATTTTCCGGGTGCCTTTCAAAAAGTATGGGATGAAAACGGATTTAAGCCCTTTACGCAAGCACCAAGTTTTAGTTTAGGTGATCCTGAAGTGCAGCTTATTGATTTAAACGGCGATGGTATTACTGACGTTTTGCGAAACGGGTCTAAATTTGAATGTTTTTACAACGACCCTGATAAGGGATTTAATAAAGTAAGAACTGCCGACAAAAATTTTGCCGATTTTAGTTTTGCCGACCCGCGAATTCGCTTTGCGGATATGACAGGAGACGGCTTACAGGATATAGTATTAATTAGTTCAGGCAGGGTGCAATATTGGCCCAATATGGGTTATGGCCGCTTTGGAAAAAAAGTGAACATGAAAAATGCGCCTGTATTTCCGGAGCAATACGACCCTAAACAAATTTTATTAAGTGATTTAGATGGCGACGGACAAGCCGATATTGCCTTTGTTGAAAATAACAAAACAACCCTTTACGTTAACCAAAGCGGAAACGCTTTTTCTGAAGGAGTGAGAGTTGCCAATACACCCAGAATTTATAACTTAAATGCCTTACGCATTTGCGATATAATGGGAACCGGCCAGGCAGGAATACTTTGGAGCTTTGGACCGGATGCAGGAACCCCGGGGAAAATGTATTTTCTTGATTTTACACATGGCAATAAGCCCTATGTGTTAGAAGAAATGAATAACAATATGGGAAGTATTACACGTGTACAATACGGCTCATCAGTTTATCATTACCTGCGCGATCAGGCATTACCGCAAACACGTTGGAAAACGCAGTTGCCATTTCCTGTACAGGTAGTTAATAAAGTAGAGGTGTTTGATTTACTTAGTGGTGGAAAATTAGTAACCGAATATAATTACCATAATGGCTACTGGGATGGTGTGGAGCGAGAGTTTAGAGGCTTTGCACATGTGGATAGCAAGGATACTGAAAGCTTTGAACGATTTAATACACAAAGCGAATTGAACCCGGTAAGTGTTACACCTGCAGGAGGGCTTACAAGTTCATTTGGTATAAGTACAGAATTTTATACGCCACCCACACTAACCAAAAGCTGGTTTTATGTAGGGCCTGTTGGTGATGGTTTTAGCAGATGGAAAGAACCTGATTTTAGTGATGAATACTGGAGTGGCGACGTAAATGTTTTGAAACGACCACTTGAAATGCTGAATCTTTTAAACCAGTTACCAAGGCGTGCAAGAAGAGACGCTTTAAGAACGCTGCGCGGCACCTTATTAAGAAGCGAGTTGTATGGATTAGATGGAAGTTCGTTTGAAAACATACCCTATACTGTTACCGAAAATTTAATGAGCCTGAGAGAAGAATTTAATCCCACGCTATTACCTGACCCCTTATGGAACGATAAAAATTATTACTGGAGTGGTGGCGGTTATGTTTTTTTCCCTTTTAATGTAGCGCAACGCACAACGCAGTATGAACGCGGAAGCGACCCTATGCACAATTTGAGCTTTACCAAAGAATACGACGCCTACGGGCAAGCCAGAGGTCAACTAAGCGTTGGCATGCCAAGAGGCTCTAACCCGCTAAGCGGGGGCAACGGTAATTACCTTGCCACATTCGGCATCAGCGATTTTATTTATAAAGATAACGGCTCAGGTCAATATATAGTTAACCGAACAAAAAGAAACATTAGCTACGATGCTTCGCAAAGCGCGATTGGCAAAACAGTTTTTAAATTAAGAGATGATGTATTTAATAGCGTGGTAGGTTTACCTGTTATAAACTGCACACTTAATTTTTATGACGGGAGCGCTTTTAGCGGATTGCCTTATGGAGAAATTGGAAATTTTGGCGCACAAGTACGAAGCGAAACATTGATAATAACTGATGCTATTATTACACAAGCTTATGGCGCCACAACACCACAGTGTTTTGAAACCACGCCCGATTGGAGCACAAATTACCCGGCCGCCTTTGCAGGTTTATTACAAAACGGTGATAGCCGTTTGGGGTATAAAGACAGGCGTAGCGGATTTCCCAATCATATAGCAGGCTGGTATGCTGAAAGCGCTCGGTTGAAATACGATTTTCAGGCAGGACCGCCTTTTTACGGATTGGTATTAGAAAGTAAAGATGTGTTTGAAAACCTGAGTACCATTGAATACGATGTATACGAGGTATTACCTGTAAACAGTAAACAATGGCTAAACGGAACAGATTATTTAGAAACTATTGCCGAATATGATTACCGGGTAATACAGCCCTTTAAAATTACTGATGTAAACGAAAATAAAAGCGTATTTGATTTTTCGCCCTTAGGTTTACTAAGAGCAACCGCGTTAATTGGCAAGGGAACTGAAGGCGATTATAAAAGCGGTAGCGGTGGATATTACGACCGTTATGCACCGAGTGTTGTAATGGAATATGACTTTTTTGCCTTTAAAAATACCGGAAACCCTGTTTGGGTTAAAACCATTAGCAGAGAAAAACATTATCAGCAGGAAATAAACAGCCCTACCATTACCAAGGTGGAATACAGCGATGGCTTTGGTAGGTTGCTGCAAACACGAGTGCAGGCCGAGGATGTGATATTCGGGGCTTCGACAGGCTCAGCCACCAGTTTGGGTAGTAGCGGACTACCAGCCCAACAAGGGCAGAATGCCAATGCTGTGGGTATTGAAAGAGGAACAGGCGACCCGCTTAATGTTGTGGTAAGCGGATGGAAAATATATAATAATAAGGGAATGGTTGTTGAACAGTATGAGCCATTTTTTGATAAAGGATTTGAATACGAATTACCAAGTTTATAGAAGTAAAAACACCCATGCCCGTACTGCAAAAAATAAAGATGTATTACGACCCCTTAGGGAGAGTGGTAAAGACTGTTAACCCCGACAGGAGTGAACAGCGTGTGGTGTATGGCGTGCCAAATAGTTTGAATACACCGAATAGTTTTGCGCCTACGCCCTGGGAGAATTTTACCTATGACAGCAACGACCTTGCATCAATAACCAACCCAACAGGTAGCAATGTACCGGCAACAGATTATTTTACACCCAAAAGCGCTGAGGTAGATGCTTTGGGAAGGACGATAAAAACTACCGAATATTTTGATAACAGCAATTACAATAACACCATTGTAATGCAATACCATTACGATATACGCGGTAATTTACTTTTGGTAAAAGACCCATATAATAGAAATGTATTTGAGCATGTGTATGATTTAAGAACACCGCAAGAGGAAGAACCTTTACCCCCGCTTTGGACAAAACACATTGACAAAGGAGAAAGCACTGTTTTATTTGATGCGTTGGCAAAACCCATAGAAAGCCACGATGCCAAGGGCGCAAGAGGATTAAGTGCTTACGACACCTTACAAAGGCCAACGCATAGTTGGGCAAATAATAAAACTGGGGATGCCACTACCCTTAGAAACTTTTTAGAATATGGCGACAGTGCAGGATTGGTAAACCCAGAGAATGAAAATTTAAAAGGCAAGCTTTATAAAAATTACGATGAAGCCGGATTAATTGAAATGCCCGAATATGATTTTAAAGGCAATGTTTTAACTAAGAAAAGACAAGTAATAAGTAGTGCTGTATTAAAAGCAGAGCTTGTTAATTACAACACCTTTGTTATTGATTGGACAGGATTGCCTACTATACTCGACGCAACTGTTTTTGAAACTACAATGAATTACGATGCGCTGAACCGCATTACTGAACTTGAACTGCCGGAAGATTTAGATAACGAACGCAAAAAAATAATACCTACCTACAATAATGCAGGAGCTTTAGAGAAAGTTGATTTATATAGCCCAACAGGGCCAACTACCACCAATTACGTAGAAAACATTGCCTATAATGCCAAGGGGCAACGTTTATTAATTGCTTTTGGTAATGAAGTAATGACACGATACGTGTACGACCCCTTTACCTTTAGATTACAAAGACAGCGCAGCGAGAAATATGTAAAATCCCAAACAGGGAATACCATTACTTACGCTTACCAAAGCGGAACTAATAAGCAGGATGATAAATTTAATTATGACCTGATAGGAAACATTGTAAATATATTTACAAGGGTAACCGACTGCGGCATAAGCCCATTACCTGATGAATTAGACCGAAGTTTTGAGTATGACCCAATATACCGCTTAACTTATGCTGACGGAAGAGAAAGTGATACACAAAGCGGAAACAATTATTTGTACACCGATGCCCCTGTGCCGGGAACACCTAATGCAAACAATGCAAGAGCTTACCAAAGAGAGTATGCTTACGATAAATTAGGAAACATTTTACAGGTAAAGCAATTGGGCACAAACGGTTTTACAAGAGATTTTACTTACAATACAGGTAAAAACACCTTGCAAAAGGTTGATGATGCCACGCCAACATTAATAGAAGCCTTTACTTATGATAACTGTGGCAACCAACTAACGGCAGGTACAACCAGAAACTATAAATGGAATTACGCAGACCAATTAATTTGCTATTATAACCAGGCAGGTATAAGCGACCCCACTGTATTTACCCAATACGATTACGCTTCGGCAAGCTCAGCGCAGGGCGCCGGGCAAGACAGAGTAAGCAAACTGGTTAGAACCGGAACAGCAGGCTCGCCAATTTACGAGCGCACCATTTACATTGATGGAATATTTGAATATGTAATTTTAGAGAACGGCACAACGTATGAAAAAAATTACATCCATATAATGGATGACAAGAGCAGAATTGCGGAAGTAAGAATAAACCCCGGCAATGCTTTCCCCGGAGATATAACAGATGATGTTACCTATATAATAGAAAACCAAATCGGCAGCTCAGTGGCACGCTTAAGCACAACCGGAACTATAATTGACAAGGAAGAATATTATCCATTTGGCGATTCATCCTTAAGAACTTTTACGTATAAACGCTACCGGTATGTTAGTAAAGAAAAAGACGCCGAGAGCGGATTGTATTACTACGGAGCTCGTTACTACGCTGCTTGGACGTGTAGGTTTATTACTGTTGATCCGCTTGCGAGCAAATTTTCACAACTATCACCTTATAATTATTCTAGTAATAGCCCAGTAGGACAGATAGACATAGACGGGATGCAGAACCCACAGCAAGCAGAAAGTAAACAGGGCGGAAACGGAGGATCTATCGGCGGAGGGCAAATGACTAATCATGTAACACTTGATGAAGTAGAAGTAACAGCAACAAAAATTGAAAAGCCCTTAGCAGCATCAACCAGCAACCCCACCCCAACACCTGCTGGGGCATGGAAAGTTAAAAATGAATGGAACGATGACTATATTAAAAAATTTCAAGATTACTCCGCTTCAAAAACTAAAGAATACTCAAATCTTGGGAAACAATTCACTTGTGAAGATTTGGCACTTTCCATTGTTATTGATTTTGCTTCAGAGAATAATTTACCATTTCAATTTACAAATGAAACAGGAACTTTTAATCCAACGGATGCTATATACACAAGCGTTGCTGAGTACAAAAACGCTGTATTAAGGACCAGTGGTGCTAACGATTTAGCAAATAATAAGAACACCACGGAGGTTAGTATAGATAAAGCTAAGCAGGGGGATATGATTTTATTAAAGACTCACGATGACTCGATAAAATACAATCATACACAAGTAATTACAAAAATAACAGATACTCAAACTGAAATATCCCAAGGAAATCTTAATTATAGAATATTAAGTCAAGATCCATCAAGCACATTTTATGGAGGTGTAGACATACAAGAAGGCGCTTATTTTAAAGATAACAGCTATTTTAATAAGAGTAAAATGGAATATCATACAGGAGACTTCCTGACTCAAAATAGAGCTTCAATTAGAACATGGAACTTTATTAGCTTTAATAAGAGATGAAAAAGATAATTATAACTAATTTGAGTATACTTGCTTGTGTTTTGGAGTTCAAGATTCTAAATAATGGCGAAAATGTATCAGATGCCACGAGGTATTTTATATATCAAAATTATATCAGAGAAATACTAATTTGCGTATTAATATTAATCTTTTTACTTTCCTTTTTTGTAAAGTCAAAAAGAGAAAAAGTTATTTCAATATTAATATCGGGAGTTACTTTAGTTTTAGTGTTTATTTTAATTAACTCTATCAAAAATATTAGTAACTCTGGTGGAATTTGAAACCAAGTTACATTACAATAATTCTTAATGACCGTAACAAACTCTTTTATCCGGTAACACTAAGCGTTTATATGTGTTGTTATGTATGATGGCCGCAAGCCTTAACATAGCGGGTTAAGCCAAGGGCTAAGAAATGTTGCTTTAAAATAGTTTTCAATAAATGTATATCTCCGCAACAGTTCATTATTAATAAGGCTTACATAGTATTTATCTGTGTTTGCACCGTTGTGCACTTGGCTTTTAGGGGATAGTTTGGGCTTATAAGATTAAATAAAAGATGATATAATAACCATGAATAAAATAAGTTGTGATTTATGCGAAGAATGCTTTTAATTATAAATTTGATATTTTAGTTTAAATTAGCTTTATTAAAAATTTACAATATGGAATTATCAACTGCATTAATAAAAAAAACCTTGCAAAGAAAAGGATATAAATGGTATAATGAAGATGCAAATATCATAGGCATTCGTAGCACTTTACAAGCGCCGGATATATTTAATGATTTTTTATGCGTAATATTTAAACAGCCCCCAATGCCGAGTAGTTATTCGGTATTAAACAAACAAAAGTGGCTGAACAAGTGGGGATATAAAGGAAGTAATGGTAAATTGTTGGCCGAAGATGGGAAAATCGGCAGCAATACAAATTACGCATTAGCACAATACAATAATTATAAAAATAAAGAAAGGTTAATTATTTATGTGATTACCACCGACCCCGGGGTTTATTACCAAACCGTTAGATTGCTTAATGCAAAAGGGTGTGCGGTAATGAAACCCGGACAATATGTAAATTGTTATCGCTTAGGAACTCATAAAACAGCAGACCATAAAGCACTAGTACAAACCGGAGGTAAAGTAACCGTTTACAGAGATAACAACAAAAATGGCATTGCTGAAAATCTTGGTGTTGAAGAAACAGGATACTTTGGCTGTAACATACATGGAGCAAAAAAATTTACAAAAACTGATAAAATTGGCGCATACAGTGCCGGTTGTCAGGTTTTTGAAGATTGGTATCAGAAAGAAGAATTTGTAAGAATATGCTTGCAGTTTAAAAATGCCAATAACAATAAATTCACATATACATTAATTGAAGAAAAGGATTTAATTAAATGATGTTATGAAAGTAGAGCAATTTACACAAGAAGCCGCGGTATTAAATATTATATCGAAACTTAAAGAAGAAAGAATACATGAGAAAGAATTTTCTGATGTAACAGACGGTACGCACCAATACGTAGATTTAGTAATGGAAGGTGGTGGTGTGTTAGGAGTTGCCTTAGCGGGTTATGTGTATGTGTTAGAACAAATGAATATACGTTTTCTGCAATTAGGAGGAACTTCAGCAGGAGCCATTAACACCATGCTTATGGCTGCCGCAGGACCTATACACGAAGCAAAAACAGAATGGATTTTATCGCAAATATGTAATAAAGACTTTAATGATTTTGTTGATGGAGATAGAGATGCGCGCGGATTTATTAACGCATTACTTACTGATGCCGGTACTGTTAAGTTATCAATTAAAGGCTTACAAGTAATTGATAATTTTCATAATGATTTAGGATTGAATCCCGGAAATAATTTTCACATGTGGATGAAATTATTACTGCATTTAAAAGGAATAAAAACATTAAAAGATTTAACGGAGCTAAGAAAGAAAAGCCCTAACGGAGGGTTGTACAACAGATATGATAAAAATATTGTTTACGGCGCGGAAATATTTGAGAGAGTTGTAATAGTTGCCGCCGATGTTTCAACCGAGAGCAAAATTATTTTTCCGGAAATGGCGAATCTTTTTTGGAGTGAGCCTGAAAATGTATGTCCGGCTGATTTTGTAAGAGCAACCATGTCTATTCCATTCTTCTTTTTTCCGTTCAGAGTAAAAAACATACCGCAAGGCGCAAAAGCTTGGGAAAACTGGAAAATTAATACAGGATATGTAGGCAATACACCGTCTGAAGTTACATTTGTGGATGGGGGTATTATGTCTAATTTTCCGATTGATATATTTCATCAGCATACCAAAGTGCCACACGCGCCTACTTTAGGTGTAAAGCTTGGAGAAGATAGAACACAGGTAAAGAAAACCGATAAGTTTTTTCCATACTTAGGCGCAATATTTGACTCAGCAAGACATATACACGATTACAATTTTTTATTAAAAAACCCGGATTTTCAAAAGTTGATTTGCATGGTAAACATTGATGGGCACAACTGGTTAGATTTTGGAATAAAAGATGAAGCAAAAGTTGATTTGTTTGTAAGGGGCGCAAAAGCCGCTTCGGAATTTTTAAGAACTTTTGATTGGACCAAATACAAACAAATACGTAAAGGACTTGCAGATGCTTATATAGTAGCTAATGCGTAAAATATACTCATTGTAAACACGGATTATTTGGTACAAAAAAAACTACAGACAGTTATTATGCTATAACTTTAAGGTATTCTGTTTTAGCATCGTTAAAAACATCCATCGCTTTATCAAGTTCTTCGTTAACAATTTTAGCGTAAACCTGTGTAGTTTTAATGGAAGCATGACCCATTAATTTTGAAACATATTCGATACGCATTCCTTTACGTAATGCTCTGGTTGCCCAGGTATGGCGTGAAGTGTGGAAATGGATGTGCTTGTCAATGCAAGCTAAATCTGCTATTTTACGTAAATCTTTATTTATATAAGCAGTAGCGGAGGAAATAGCTTTTAGACGATATTTTTCTTTATCAAGATTTTTATATTTACACATAATAGGGAAAATAAATCCTTCGCTCATAGAAGCCGATGCTTTGTATTTACTTATAATTTCAAGAGCTTTAATAGGAAGCTTTATATAAACTACAGAACCAGTTTTTTGAGTTTTTACAGTAAGTTTTTCTCCGTCAAAATCTTTCCATTTTAGTTGTAGGAGATCTGATACCCTTAAACCGCCGGCATAAGTGGCTAAAACATATATATCTCTGTGTATCGAAATACACTCTTCTTTTGGAAGTTGCAATTTTTCTATTAAAAGCAGTTCGTCTTCTGTAAGGTAATTTTTTTCAACGTTTTCCCACTTCAATTTATATTTTGAAAACGGAGTGCTTTCCGGTTTTATAAGATCTTCACTAATGGCTTCATTAATAATGCGTCGAATGCCTTTCATTTCAGTATATATAGTATTGATTGAATTATGTTTTTTAGTTGAAAGGTGTAATTCATAATCTTTTAACCATTTTACAGTTATGTCTTCAATAGCCAAATGTTGTCCATTCATATATTCTTTAATCTTTATATAAACACTGTTTGCCCTCCGGTGAGTATTTATCTTATCACGTAAAAGAAGCTTATCATTATAAGCCTTAAAATAATCCAAGAAATTGATGCCGGAGCGACCTAATAAATTATGTTTCATTTTTTGAGCAGTTACATTTCTCTCTTTTGATTGAGCTTCTAATGACATGGATTGTGCCTCAGCAAGTTTAGTAGTAATAAAATTATTTATCCGTTGCATGTTTTGATGCCCTCGTGTTACCTGCTGTGCCTTTTCATCCCAATAGTTGATATTCACTGAAATACCCAGAGAAATGAATTTGGCTTTGCGATCTGCTGTAATGCGAAGATAAAGTGGTGCCTCATTGTACGAATTCTTTTTCTGTTTTCTTATTACTATTTTTGAGGTAATCATGTTGGTTTATTTTATTTCAAAATTATATATAGAAACAAAAATAAGGGTACAACAGTGGGTACAACATATTCACAGTTCGTATGCGTTAAACTGATTTATTTTGCATCACGAAAATTACTAAAATATTGATTAAGGGATACTTAGGTGAAAATAGACAAATATGATTTATAGCGGCATAGACCCGTACGGGCTACCAAACCTTACTTGTAAAACCTCTAACCCCCCTGTAAATTGGGGGGTTTTTTGTTTACTGACCTACCTTTGTTTGTTGTTATTTTACCTTGTTTTCTCACTTTTTGTTACCTAATTGTTACTTGAAGAACTTTTGATTTCATTGGTAATAGTGAATATTATCCATTGTGCTAATATAAAATCCTGAGTAACAAATTTTTGTTACTTGGTACTTGTCTACCTATTGTATATTTCAATTAGATTGACTTACTTAGTTTAAAAACAAATAAATTCATTGCCTTAAACCTTTTATAAAAAAGTAATTATTATGAAAAATTTAATATATATTTTCTTTGGGGTTTTAATTGGTTGTAGAGAATCCAATGCTGAGTTAGAACTTCAAAGGTTAAAAGATAGTCTATATCCTAATGATGGGATAACCAAAGAAGAAATGCTTAAAATGGAAAAACGAGCTAAAGAAGTTACTGATTCAATAGCAGACTTAATTTCAAAAGAAAGAAAGTAAGAGTCGTATTATTCCAACATCAAATTACCTTCATTTATCAAATTTAATAATGTAACCTAAATCATTATGATTTACATTACATTTCTTTGCTCAAACAATTTTTGTGGATTTATAATTTCTAGTAATGTTCCACTGTATAACGTGCCCTTTAATTTTTCAAAAAGAATCCCTCTTAATGTAGAATATGAAATTGAAATTAATGATAAGACAAGATTGTGATCATTTGGATTTATAAATTTTAAAATTTCATTTTCAGAATAAACCAGTCGTTCTAGTTCTTCAACTTTGAAAATAAAAAGTGCCTCACCATCCAAATTCTTTTCACTAGTTTCTTTTATAAATCCAAAAAAGATTAATACAATTAGGATTTCACTCTTCTTAGTATTAAAGGTAATCTTAGGATAAACTTTATACTCACAAAAATCTGTTTTGCTATTATCAAACCTCTGTTTAGGCTCAATAAAAGAAAATTTTCTTACACTAGCAAAATTTAAAGAAAATTTAACCGGTGAAACTGGAGACACTTTTTTTAGTTTTCTTTTAGGCATTAATGACATAAGGTGTTATTGGCTCGCCAACTTTATTAGATTCATAATTCTCATTAGACTTATAACTAATTTTAATTATTTTAGCTGTTTTTTCTTTAATTTCATTTCTTGAATCACTCATGTCCTCATAAAATTCTTCCTTTTTTTCATTTGAAGATTCTAATTCAACATAATTTAAAACAAATTTTACATTAAATGTCCTTTGAATTTTAGCCATTAAATTAAGATTAATCTTCTTGTCACCATTAAATAACTGTGTTACATAACTTTTAGAAACATCCAATCGCTTTGCTAATTCTGATTTAGACATAGAATTATTGAGCAACATCAATTTATGAACTTGATATACAAAATCTTGATTAATGAATTTCTCATCTTTCTTCAGCAATTCATTATCATCATATTCTGGGTTTTCTAAAAAGTCAAAAAAGTTAATAATTGATTTATTTGTTGGTTTTTTCATTTTTTAATACTTTTTTATCATAATCTTGAATACTATTAAAGAAAGTGAAATCGGTACGTGCTAAACTTTCAATAATCGGCACAATTTTTTTATTAGTTGCTTTCTGAAAATTTTTATGTTTATATGTTTTTGAAAGAACAATCTTTTTTTTCTCTTTTTCACCACTTATTTCCTTACAATAAATTCTTGAATTAATTGCACCAGAAAATTTCATGGCTGTTATACCTTTTGCTTTCTCTGAAATATCTTCTCTACCATATATAGATTCATTTATTTGGTTTGAAAATATGGTATATAGTATTTGGTCAAATTTATCCCTGTTAAGTTTTATTATTTCTTGTATCTCATTAAAGTCTGATTCAACATCAAAGTATATCTCAACATTATTTATATTAAGATCTTTGAATTGAGGGTGATTCCTCTTTAAATTCAAACAATTGTGCCTAACTGCATTCTTTCTATTTCTTATTTCTTTATTCACAAAGTTAACCTATAGCTTAATTAATAGCAAGTTTTTGCAAGTTTTTTTTTAATTCTTTGGCAAATGTATTTTTCAGTCCTCTAAGCTACTGCTTTTCAGGAATCCTCAAAAGTACTAATCTCTGATAATGAAAACTCATTATTTATGCTCTATAACTTCAAAAAGTGTTTAAACCATCTTTCAAGCTCGATATTCCTTAAGCTTGGAAACCGCACGAACGGACAGGGACTCAATGAAAATTGAGAGCACGGTTGCACGGATTGCAAATCCGCGCTAACGGGTTGTGACTGATTCCGCAGGATTACAAATCCTGCGGAGCAGAGGAATCCTGCGGAGCAGAGGTACAAACAAGAGAAATAAAAAAGCCTTTCCTGGTTAGGAAAAGCTTTTGAAATACCAAATTTTAGATAAAAACTATTTTGACTCTTTACTATTCGATTTATTTACGAAAGATTTTTGTTCAGCCACACTAGGTTTTGAAAAGTGTGGAGGTAAAGGCCCTGGCTTGTAATTCTTTTTGAAACTAGCCCAAAACTGAACGCATTCTTCATAATCAATTGGAGTTGGCTCTGCATAATAAGAATATTGACGAGTGTCTCCTGGGCCCCAAAGCGGATCGTTTCCGAATCGGTGATCTTGAAAGTGTACACGTTTAGCAATTACACGATAAGAAAATGGTGCATTTGAAGTACCGTTGTTTCTTTCTTTTACCACAAATGATGTTTTATTTTTTGTTACATAAACATCCTGTGATTCTCCTTCCATTTGAACAAAAACTCTTAATGGATGCTTGTCATCTATAACTACTGTTTCTAAAAACAGAGCATCTAAATTAATGGTTATCTGACCATTATTTAGTTGACCACTACCAAAATCTTCAAACCATACTTCCGGTGATTCCATGCAATACAATAATTGATTTCCTTTTGTTGTAGGAATAGAACCGGATTTAGTTCCGTTTGATATTACATGATTTCCGTTATAATATCCACTGTAATTTGCGTTATTGGCAACCATACCGGCCACACCTATATCAAGATTTCCGGTTGGAAGATTACCATTAAATCCAACGCCTAAAACTCCAATTCCAAATGCATTTCCATTATATAGTCCAAATACACCAACACGAGTATTTCCTGTTGTACTATTATTGTTACCTACAACACCATATCCACCATTTGTTCCAGAAGCTTGCCATTCTCCAGTTACACCAGAAGAAATTGTGGAGGAATTGGTTGATGCATTATATCCATAAACACCACTTCCCGTTCCTGAACCACCGGTTTCTCCGGCGATTGTTGGCCATGCACTATTAACACCCGGAGGGCAAATTCCGCTTAAAGCTGAGCCACCGCCTGCTGAAATCCCTTGTACTCCATGAATCCAAGTACCGTTTGAGGTAACTGCAACTAAACCATTTGTGTAGGTAGGAGCGTTTGAACCCCAAAGTAAACGTCCTTGTGTATCCATTCTACCTCGCTGAATATTATTGGTGTAAAAATCTGTATTAAAATTTGTAGTACTACCTAAAATTCCTGTTGCTGCTAAAGCATTACCTGTAGTAACCCATCCGTTAGTAACAGATGGACCCGGTACACCTTGAGGACCTTGAGGGCCGGCAGGACCTGCAGGACCTGTAGCACCAGTTGCTCCTGCAGGACCTTGAGGACCGGCAGGACCCGCAACTCCGGCAGGACCTTGAGGACCCGCAGGACCGGTTGCTCCTGTAGCTCCTGTAGCTCCTGTTGCTCCTGTTGCACCCGTTGCTCCTGTTGGTCCGGCTACACCTTGTGCACCTTGAGGTCCGGCAGGACCAGTTGCTCCCGGTGAACCGGCAGGACCTTGAGGACCGGCTGGACCCGCAGGACCGTTAGCTGAATATAAAGCATAAGGTACGCTAAGAAACTGAGATGTTCCCATAGCGAGAAATCCGGATCCGAAGTCTACTTCCTGCTCAATAAATTTATTATTTACACCCCAATTTATTCCGGAAAATGTTCCCATAATAATAGAACCTGTTCCTAAATTTAAATTATATAAACCGTAAGGGCTTGTAGTAACACTATGGGTTTCTTGATAAACGATGGTTCCATTTTGTGTAACATCCCGAATGCTGATTCTAACCGTTAAGGCCTGATTAGCCAAGGCAACGCCCGCATTATCACGAGCAATACCCTGGTACTTCATGGATTGAGGAATTTGTGCAAATAATGTACCAATACTTGCAAACAACCCGATTGCGATACTTAATAATTGTTTTTTCATATTTTGATTTTAATTTACTTTAGTGATTTTAACTGCTTTTAAAAAATTAGCATTGCTAACTCTTAGGAAATAATTGCCGGCAGCAGCTTCGTTTATTTTTATTTCTAATTTATAAGATGATTCGGTTACCTCCATATTAGTTGTATAAATAAGTTTGCCAACAGCATCATTTAAATCTATGTTGTACTTTCCCGCTTTAAGACCTTCCAGATTTACATTTAAAATTTCCTTTACCGGATTTGGATAAATTAAAATCTGAACCTCCTCACCTTGTTGTTTAATGAGAGTGTTTAATCCGATTTCGGGTTGATGAAAACCCATGGTTGTAATATTTCCTCCATTGGTATAAGATTCACTTACCGGTTCGCCGATCGACCAGGAGATTGATCCGTTGGTTAAGGAAGAAAAACCACCATCGTTAGATAATAAGACAGGGGTTACTGTTTGTGATTGAAAAGAAATAAACCCGAAAAGTAGAACAATGAAAAAAAAGAAGTGTTTCATATTATAATTTTTATATATTAAATGTAGCATTTTATTGGATACTCAAATGTTAAAAATAAATATTAGAAATTAATGTTTAAAATTAATACGGTTTACCTCTTCAAACCGATTTGCAGTTATTACTTGAAATTTTTTTAAAATTAAAATTATTTATTTCTATACTAAAAAAATAGTTCTTAAAATTATATTTTCTATTATATGAATTTAATTGGATTTAGGTATTGGTATGCTTCTGTGAATAATTGGTTAGGGGTATTTATCGCTTGGTTATATAAAACGTTTAATAAAATCGGATTTGCGATGTCGACTCAACTTTATTAATTTTTCGTCTGCCATTTCAATTAGCTCTTCTGCCTTATTATAAGACTTAACATGTCTAAGATTTATTATAGTGCTTTGATGAGCACGAAAAAATCCGAAATCATTCAGTAAATCTTCGTATTCTCCTAATGTTTTGCTGGTGGTTATTTTTTTTGAATCACTCATAATTGTCCCACATTATTTATTTTAGTAGACTTGGTATATATTTTTTCCTCCAAAGACCTATTTTTCCTCTTCTCCTTTTACATAAAATATTTTTTCTGTTACCTTACCTTTTGCATCGTATTTTTTCCATTCACCTTCCTTATATCCATCTTTGAATGCTCCTTCTTCGTACAAACTCCCATCTTTATTGAAGTTCTTGTATGAGCCATTTTGTTTGTCATCTTTGTAGCTCGTTATTGTTTTAACTTTTCCATTTTCAATAAAGTAATATATTTCCTGTCCATCCTTTTTTGCATTAATGAAATCAGTTTCTTTCCATTTTTTACCACTTTGGTATTCAATCATTTTGCCGTTTCTTTGCCCATCTACATTTTGCTCTTCCATTGTTAAAGCTCCACTTTTGTAATATTTTGTTTTACCATTATACTTTCCGTTTTTATAATCGGCAGAATAAGTAACTAAACCATTTTCATCAAAAGTTTTTATAGTCCCATCAAATTCTCCGTCTTTATAACTTTCTTCTTTTTCAACTTTACCTGCACTTTTTCCACCTTTACCATAATATATCCAAACACCCACTTTTTTGCCATTATCGTATTGTCCGGTTTTGTACACAAGGCCATCTCCACCTTTTTCTTCATAAGGTCCATTAGATAATTCTTTGTTAGGTACAACATCTTTTACTCTTTTTACATTTGATTCTCCGGTTTCATTAGAGTTAGTATTTCCTTCAAGCCAATCAGTTAACTTATCGGCACATTCGCATTCCACAGGCGAAGCTGCACCTTCTACAAATGCTCCTGAAAATCCTCCGTACACTCCTCCGCCTTGGTAAGCTTTGCCTATTTTTAAGTAGGCAACTTTACACTTGCCATTTTTCTTCACGATTATTGCTTTAACTTTATATTGTTTCTCTATAATGTTGCCGAGCCCATCTCGAAGAATAATAGTGTTGTTATCATAGACGTGGCGTTTATATGTTCCAAATGGCCCACCAATTCCTAATCCTATTTTTTCTTCCCACACTTTTTTACACATTTTAGCAATTTCATAATTTATTTGTCTTTCAGTATTTTCTGGAACCAAATCCTCGCATTTTACTGAAACAAAAATGCTTCCTGATTGTGCTATAATAAAAAAGGGAAATAATAAAGAAACAATTAAAATATATTTTTTTTTCATAAATAAGGTTTAATAGTAACTAAACTACAAGTATTTTGAGAGATAAAAGATGTTTTTTTTTGCCTTGACCCGAATCATGAACGGATGGTAGTATTTAATTATCGGTTGGTTATATAAAGCGTTTAATAAAATCAGCTTTTCGGTGTCTGCTTAATTTTATTAGTTCACCATCTCCCATCTCAATTAGCTCTTCCGCCTTCTTATATGATTTCACGTGTCTAAGATTTATTACTGTACTTTGATGAGCCCGAAAGAAACCAAAATCATTCAGCAACTCTTCGTATTCTCCCAGGGTTTTACTGGTGGTTATTTTTTTCGAATCACTCATGATAAAATGCGTATAGTTGCGATCCCCTTCCAATCTCATAATGTTTTCAATATTTAAAACCTGAAATCCCTCCATGTTTGTAACAACCAGTTTTTTTATTTTGCGGTCATCACCATAATTTTCAACCAACACTTTGAAGCGTTGATCAACACCTTTTTTTATTATTTGCAAATGGCTTTCTAATTTTTCAATGAGTGCACGTATTTCGGAGGTTTTTACAGGTTTCAGAAGATATCCAAATGCACTAAACTGAAAAGCTTTTACAGCGTAATCATCGTGAGCAGTAATAAAAATTACTTCAAAATTTGTCTCATCTTTTGTCTTTTCAAGTACATCAAAGCCAGTACCGGAGGGCATTTTTATATCCAAAAAAACAAGATCGGGCTTGTGCTTTTTAATAGCTTGTACTCCGCTTTCAACATCATCAGCTTCGGCAACTATATTGATTGTTTGATTGAAATATTTAATAAGCTGGCTTCTTAGTAAAAAGCGAGCATCCTTTTCATCGTCAATAATGATGGCGTTTATCATATTTTAATTGGAATATTGAATTTAACAAGGGTGCCTCCTCCTTCGGGTATTTCAAAAATCACATCTTTGCCAATGCGCTGTTGGGTAATTTGTATTCCTTTAGAATTCGCCTTATTAAGGTTATTAAGGTTTATACCAACACCATTATCTTGAACCGTGCACAAGAGACTTTTGGCATTATTACTTTTAAAAATTCGAATTTTAATTAAACCCTTTTTTTTTGCCGGTAATACTCCATGCCAAATGGCATTTTCAATAAAGGGTTGTATAATAAGTGGAGGAACTTGCAAGTTAATCAAATCCACGTTCTCTGAAATTTCAATTGAATAAGTAAAGCAACTGTCGCAACGTATTTTTTCAATATCCATATATAGTTTAAGGGTGTCAATTTCTTCTTTTAAACTAACAAACGACGATCCGCTATTATTTAAAATGCGTCTTAATAAATTACTAAAGTCGGCAATAACATCATTGGCTTGTTCTGTTTTACCTTCTATGAACAAGCGTTGAATGCTGTTGAGGCTATTAAAAAGAAAATGCGGATTCATTTGTGCTCGTAACACTTTTTGCTCAAGTTGCATAGCTTTCTTTTCACCTCGTGACCGGTATTGACGAATTAATAAACCCCCTAATAGAATTACAAGAACAAACAAACCTACCAATCCAATAATGATGGTATTATTTTGTTTTAATTCTAGGGATTGGATTTGAGTTTTCTGTGATAACATTTTGTTTTCAAGTTCCTTTTTTTCTACCTCATACTTTATTTTGATTTCGCTAATTTGATAGCTCTTTTCAGCATTAAAAATACTATCCTTAATTAAATTGGAGCGTTCATAATTATCAAGCGCCTCTTTAAAATTGCCCATATTATAATGAACAGTGGCTATGCCGTGATAAGTGACCATAACCGATTGTGTAGCACCAATTTCTTTGGAGAGTTGTAAAGACCTTATTAAATATTCAAGTGCTTCCCGATCTTTGCCCAATTCTATCAATATGCCTGCTTTGGTATATAGTCCATCAGCAATCTCTGATTTATTTTTTAATTCCTCAGCAATTTGAAGTTGTTTGTTTATATATTCTAAGGCTAATTCATATTTACCCATTTGATTATAGATTGCGCCAAGACTACCAAGGTTGCCGGAAATTCCCTTTTTATAGTTTATTTCTTCAAGAATTTTTAAAGCCGTTTTATAGGAATCAATTGCCTTTTCTAATTCCTTAGTTTTAAAATATACAGATCCGAGTTTATTATGAAAATTAGCTAATAATTTTTTATCATTAATAATTTTCGCAAGGTCAATCGCTTTATTCAAATACTTAATTCCACTTAAATGATCGCCATTGTCATTGTATATTATACCTAAAATGGAGTAACAAAACGCGATTCCGTTTTTATCTTTTAATTCTTCTGCTAATCTTAATGATTCAGTATTAAAATCCAGCGCTTTTGGATAATCTGCTTTTCTGTAATAAACAGTGCCTAAACTCATATAACATTTTTGCAAACTAACTTTATCCTTTAATAATTGAGCTTTTGTTAAAGCTTCCTGATAATACTCAAGAGCTTGTTCATAGTTATGTTTCTCTTCATAAACACTTCCGTACTTGAGCAGACTGTCCACTTTGCTATTTTGAGGAATAATTAAATTACCATACATGAAAAGAATCCAAAACAATAACTTACCCACAGAACTAAAAGAGAACTCCAG
Organism: Sphingobacteriaceae bacterium; assembly: GCA_016715905.1. Taxonomy (NCBI): domain Bacteria; kingdom Pseudomonadati; phylum Bacteroidota; class Sphingobacteriia; order Sphingobacteriales; family Sphingobacteriaceae; species Sphingobacteriaceae bacterium. The sequence continues at coordinate 629,528 of JADJXI010000004.1, forward strand.
TGTAAATAAAATATATTGAATGTATTTCAAATTAAATGACAGTTACAAAAATAAAATATAAAGCTTAGTATTTACTAAAATATAATGTCAAAGCAATGAGGTATAAATAATGAAATAATTTACTATACCATTTCCAATAAACTATTCTTTATTCCCTTTATAAACATAATTTACTGCTTGACCACTTTAAAAATTTCATGGCCACATTTTATTAAATAAATGCCATTGGGTTCATTTTCCAAATGCAAATGTGTTTCACTTCCTTCAGCAATTTCTGAGAAAATAAGTTGAGCGGTTGAATTATATATTTCTAGTTTACTTCCATTAACCACATTATTTATCGAGAAATGGCCGTGAGATGGATTAGGATATATCATCATTTTGATTTTTCTTCACTGTTAAAACTGAGTCCCTGACAAACCGTTACCGATTGGGTAAATATGGTAAATGCGCTGCAATTGTTTATATCCGCTCCGGTTATGGTATAATTTGTAGTTAAACTGGGCGTGACAATAACTGTGCTTGCATTTGCTCCGGTATTCCAAGTATAAGAAAGTGCACCAGATGCCGTTATGGTTGCGCTTTGCCCAAGGCAAAGCAAATTTGTACTTGAAACTACCGATAGTGTTGGATTATTAAAAACGCCCACGACGATTGTTGATGTTGAAGTACAAGAAAATGAATTAGTACCGATAACAGAATAAATGGTAGTTGCAATTGGATTAACAACGGTAGTTGACGATAATCCTCCGTTACTCCAGCTATAGCTAAGAGCCCCACCGGCGTTTAACGTAGAGGATGCTCCTGAACAAACATTTATGGGCAAGGCATTTACACTAACGGTCGGCAATGGATTTACCGTCACAGCTAATGTTTGTACAGGTGAGCTACCGCAAATATTGGATGCAAAAATTGAAATTATACCGCCGTTTTGGCCTGGAACTGCAGCAATACTGTTGGTTATACTATTACCACTCCAACCTACCGGTAAAGACCAGGAGTAAGAGGTTGCCCCAATTACAGGATTCACACTATAAGAAAGAGAAGGCAGACCAGTGCAGAACGTTGTTAAACCTGCTATACTTAAGGGCGCGGCCGGCGCTGCATTTACATTAACCGCGAATGTGGCATTGTTACTGCAGTTGTTTCCATTTGTTCCACTTAAAGTATAAGTAGAATTGACGGTAGGACTAACGGCTATTACTGTTGCATTAGATCCGGTGCTCCAGGTATAGGTGATACCTCCCCCTCCCGTTAGTGAAACACTTCCACCAAGACAAACCGATGCTGATCCGTTGATGGTTATATTAGGAAGTGGATTCACAGTAATAGTGATGGCAGAAGAACCTGTACATGCGCCTGTAGTACCTAATACGGAAAAATTAGTTGTTATACTTGGACTAATGGAAATAGTTGGCGTTAATGCACCGGTACTCCAGGAATAAGTAGATGCGCCATTAGCCGTTAATACAAGGTTATCGAAAGCACAAATGGAATTAGTACCACCACTTATTGAAACGATAGGAATTGTATTGACTGTAACATTTAAAACAGTTGCGCTACTTGACCCACAAGCATTAATTGCCATAACCGTTATGCTTCCTGAATTTCCGGATACCGCACTTATGCTTGTTGTGATACTTGAACCGGACCAACCTACCGGAAGAGTCCAGGAATAACTTGTTGCTCCGGGAACAGCAGCAATACTATACACCCCGGTGCTTCCGATACAGATTGGATTAGGTCCCGCAATGGCAGAAGGCGCAACCGGAATTGAATTGATGTTAACGGCCAGCGTTGAAGTAGATGAACTACCACAATTATTTATTCCGTTTACCGATATGACACCGCTGGTACCGTTAACCGTAATACTAATGATATTTGTTGTACTGGTTCCTGTCCATCCTCCCGGTAAATTCCAACTATAACTGTTAGCTCCTAAAATTGGCGCAACGCTATAAGAGTTTGTACTACCTCCGCAAACCAAGGTATTTCCTGCAATTGCACCCGGCGGACTCAATAAACTACACAATTCCCATTCGAAAGCATAAAAATCTCCTGCCGCCGCTGTTAAATTATAAACGGAAGGTGTAGGATCAAAATCAATAGACACTGAATTGCTTAAGGCTGTGAAATAACCAACACTATAAATATTTCCATTCGCATCTACATGTCCATTATTACAACCATCAATATTCGGTCCGCCTATGACTCTATTCCATAAAAAATTACCGGATGCATCCAAAGCATTCAAATAAATATCAAAACTGCCGTTTGAGGCATTGATGTAGGAACCCGGACCCGGATCAAAATCGACAGTGGGACTATTAAATCTTCCCTGAACAATTACATTGCCTGATGGTGTACAACCAATTGTGTTAACCCATTCTTCCATGTTGCTTCCGATTTTTTTAGCCCACAAAAAATTACCAGCCGGATCAAGCTTAGAAATATATACATCATAAAAACCGGAGCCTGTCATATTAAAAGTTCCCGGACCCGGATCAAAATCACAGGTGGTAGAATACATTCCTGTACTTAAAATATTTCCTGTTGGATCAAGACTAATAGAATATCCTACTTCCAGACCTCCTGTACCTCCCATTCTTCTTGCCATTAGAAAAGTACCGGTAGGACTCAGCTTATGAATAAAAATATCATTTTGTCCGGCCGGAGTTAAATTGTAAACTCCGGGTCCCGGATCAAAATCCATAGTACCCCTAAATGTTCCGGTTGTATATATATTTCCGGTAGCATCCAAACACAAACCGTGCCCTTCATCACCCATTGAAGTACCAAATCGATAAGCGAAAATTAATACTCCTGCAGAGTTGAGTTTTGTTACATAATAATCTTCAACGCCGAAGGTGGTGAACATTAAAACGCCGGGACCCGGATCCAAATCGGTAGTACCGGAAAACCAACCTGTATAACAAATATTGCCTGAAGCATCGATTTTCATATCGCCGGTATATTCATTGGCTATATTACCAAAACTTTTTGCCCAGACTAAATTACCGGAAGCGTCCCATTTGAAAATATAAGCATCCTGACTTCCCGCAGAGGTTAGCGTTAGAACACCGGGACCCGGATCAAAATCACCTGAACTTGTGAAGACTCCAAGTACGCAAATGTCACCATTAGAATCAACAGCAATAGCTGAAGGATAACAATTTGTATTGGCGGCGCTTCTTGCCCAGATTAAATTACCCGCCGAATTCAATTTTTGTACATATACTCCGGGTGAAACAGTATAAATACCCGGCCCGGGATCTAAATCTTTAATGTAACTACAGGTTCCTGCAACATAAACATTACCGGAAGCATCTGTTGTAATTGCATTTGCGCCTACTCCACCACCGGAGTCATCAGATGCAACAGCAAAAACATAAGCGCCGGCAGAGGTATACTTACCCACAAAAAAAGAAGATTGAAAATTAGCAATTTTACTATTATTAAAGGGGCCGGGATCAAAATCTACTGTGCCATAAAAATTTCCGGTTACAATAATATTTTCAGAAGGATCAAGTGAAATATTGTTTCCATTATCCGCATTATTAAAGCCTGCACGAAAAGCGAAAGTATACACCCCGCTATTACTATACTTGGCAATAAAAATATCTTGCGTAGTACCATTGGAAGAAAGCGTGGCAACCGGAGCGGCCGGATTAAAATCAACAGTGCCTTGAAAAGTTCCGGTTAAATAAATATTACCTGTTGCATCTAAAACCAAGGAATTAGCACGATCGGTAAAGGTTGAACCCATTCGATTCGCGAACATAAATGTTCCACTGCTATTATACTTTGCAAAAAAAGCATCTTCACCACCTGCTGAAACTAAATTAACTACTCCGGGTCCAGGATCAAAATCGCCGGTACCATTAAAAAAACCGGACACATAAACATTACCGGTTGCATCCACTTGTACTGATTTTCCCTGATCGCTACCTGTTCCTCCAAGTCGAATCGCCCATACATAATTGCCTGTGCTATTATATTTAGCTACAAAAATATCTGTGTTCCCTGCGCTGGTTAAACTCGCAGAACCGGGTCCCGGATCAAAATCACAATTTCCCGAAAAAGCACCGGTAACAAAGGAGTTTCCCGCGGCGTCAATTTTTAAGGATAAGGGATAATCCAAACCTGTTCCTCCAATTGAACCGGCAGATATATAATTTCCACTTGCATCATATTTGGCAATAAATATTTCCCAACTGCCCACACTGGTAAGATTAGCAATACCCGGAGAAGGGTCGAAATCTACGGTACCGGTAAAATTTCCGGTAAGATAAATTGTTCCGGAAGGATCTAACTGCACTGATTTTGCATCTTCTACAGAGAGACCGCCAATTGTTCTAACAAAAATAAAATTTCCGTTTGCATCGTATTTGGCAAAAAAAGCATCGCCTGAACCATTACTAGCCACTGTAAATTCAGCAATTGAAGGGTCAAAATCACAAACGGTATTAAAATTTCCAACAATTATTACATTACCTGACCCATCAATGGCAAGATCATTCACCCCTTCAGTTGAAGAAAATGAACCAATACTTCTTGCCCATAAACAAGCTCCCGAAGAATTATACTTTACTAAAAATATATTGGCTGAAGCTGTTGAAGTACTTAATTCAACTATGGCTGGTCCGGGGTCAAAATCAGCGGAACCGGAAAAAGTTCCGGCTACATAAATATTACCTGATGCATCGGAACGCACCGCATAGCCATGATCATTGGCCATAATGCTATTATAACCTGAGTTTTCGGCCCAGGTAAAGCCAGGTTGTTGCGCGATAATATTACTGCAAAAAAATATTATCAAAATTACTAATACGTTTATTTTTATCATCTTACTTGAAATTAGTTTAAATATTACTTAGCATTTGAATTCGCATTTTGTGCCTATTAATTATTGAAAGTAACAAAATTTACAAATTAAAACTACTACTATTTTTTTCGAATGGTTATTGATTTTTTTATGCAGTATTAAAGATTGAAGGCTTGGTCATTTTCATTTATCGGTTGGTATGCACTGAGCCTAAACATATATAAATTCATTTAATTTAAAATCACTTTATTAATTTTAAAATAATTTAAAGTATTAAAATTTCAAATTAAAACAGGTGGAAAAACAGGTGGATATTTAGATCGTTTTTAATCGCTCTTTGTCAAAATAAATACTTTTTTGAAATTCCCTGAAACGCTTGATATCATTGCTTTTCAAGGATTAAAGACGATTGAATAGACACGAGTTATTAACTGCCGTACGGGCTACTTAATCAAAGTAAAAACCCTTGTAAATAATAATTACAAGGGTTTTTTAATATAAAACTTGCTCTCTTTTCTAAAATTTAACCGAATTTTTTATTAGACCGTTTCAAATTAAGAGTTAAGCAGAATATTAGGGCAATAACATTAATCTTTAATTACTTTATACGTGTAACCTTTAACGTTTAAAAAATATAATCCATTTGATAGAGCTTCAAGATTAATACTGTTTTTGACAGTATTAAAATTTCCTTGCAGCACTTTTTTTCCAACAATGTCCATCAAATAGTAGTTCAAAGATTCAGTTGTTAGATCCGGTATAACAATAAATAACTCATGATGTGCAGGATTTGGAAAAATATTAATTAAAGTTTCAACCTTTTGTTCTTTTATTCCTATTGTTGAATTAACGGTAAGCGTAGCGTTATTACTTGTGGCCATGCACGGATTAGTACTGATATTACATCGATAAACAGTAGCGTTGTTAGACAAGGTTAAAGCCGAAACTTGCAAAGTAGGTGTAGTAACCCCGCTGTATTGTCCGGCATTGGACAAATTATTGAATCCCATACCGGAATCTGCTTGCCATTGATAGGTTGCATTAGTGGCAGAAGACACCGCGGTAAATGTTGCATTAAAGCCGGCTGTTAATGTTTGACTCATTGGTTGAGTTTGAAAAGAAGGTGAACCTGCGCAATACAATTGCATAGCTTCAGTGGCATTTAACGGTCTACCCCAAATTCCAATATCATCAATTTTCCCCGGAAACCACCATTGTAAAGATCCAACATCGTATTGATTTCCGATGGTCCATATTGATGCATCATATTGTATTGATCCATTCACTGTTCCTGTACTGCTTAATACACCATTAAGATAAAGTGATTGTATATTATTAACATCATCAAAAACATATACCAAATGCACCCACTGATTGAGGACGTTAGACTGACTAGGAGTTGCAATATAGGGATTTTGTATTCCGATACTACCCGTGTTAGCTGCCCAACCATTGGCCGCATTATACCAAAAAACAAGCATAGATTCGGATCCACCGCTTCCATTACTTGAATTTTTGGAGATAGGAACATAATAACTTGCAGACGGTGTAATAGAAAAACTCACCCATAATGAAACCGACATGTTTTGCGGACGAAAATTAAGTGTATTATCCGGTACAGAAATATACATATTGGTTCCGAAATTATATGCACTGGCAGCATTTCCAAACCGGTCAGTTGTAGGAGTTGCTCCATTCACAGTTCCGTTATGAGAGTTTCCACTAAGATCATTGGCATTACCTGTAAAAGGATACCAAGCCAATAAACTATTAGTAGGTACGTAAGATGGAACTTGCGCCAAACAAATAAAAGGGATAAAAATGAATAGGTATAAGTGTTTCATGATATTTAGTTTTAGTTATTATAAATGTATGAAAAAAACAAATCACTTTCATCAGCTTTTTAATTCAAAATCTAAATTAATTAGATGTTACTGAGATTATTAAATCAAAGCCTGAACTTTCAATTTGAAAAACAGGGCTTTTTGTTTTAATCTTTTAATATATCAGGAAATTGGAAATAAGTATTCTATCGCTTTGACAATTAAAAGAAATATTATGTGAACCCGAAGTGCAGATTTACACACCCTTCGAATCAAATTTTAATAAATTTAGTTTAATTGTTGATACAGCCGATTACCCCTAAGTCAAAGAATAAACACAACAAATTTTGAAAGTTTAGTTGTGACATATTCCTCAGGATTACAAAGCCTATGGAGCATGGAGACAAATACAATAGCCCTTTTAATACATCTACTTAATTATAATAAATAAAACTTAACACCCTTTGTTATATATTAAGTTTACTCGATCTGACTTACTTAGTATATCTTTGGATTCTTTTATAAAAGTTTGTTTTTTGCTTAATTCTACTTCTTTTAAATCAAAACAATAATTCACTTCTCCTTCTCTGCCCCATTTTTTTATTTGTCTACCTTTTAAAATCGGATTTCCTTCTTCCAACTTTAGTAAATAAGCGTCGTATTCTGTTTTAATTTTTCTATCTATACCAGAGCCCGGGCTAAAAAACGAAACGGTAAAACTTTTTAAGGTATCAGCAACATTTGTTTTATTGCCTCTTTTTTCAACGTCTTTGGTTTCATTTTTAGAAGCTGTTTCCCCTGAATCACTTTGCTTGTTTTTAACTTTACAGGAAAGAGCAAGCAAAATTGTAAGTGAGTAAATTAAATATTTCATCTATACAGTAGTTTATTTTATTACAATAACTTTTTTTACTCCAGAATTAATTCCGGATTCGAATTTAATTAAATAGGAACCACTTGAAATATCCGAAAGATTAATATTTAATTCAGATTGAAAGTTAGTGGTTGTTGAATAAACTATTCTTCCAATTTGATCGATTAAACTTACGTGAACATCGTTTTCTAATGATTTATCACTTTTTAAAACAAACATATCCGCTGCAGGATTTGGATATATACTGAAATTATTAAGGAAAGCATTTTCTGCTAGTCCAACAAGCACGCAAGCATTAGAAGTAAGAATGGCAGACCTGGCACCATTTAAAGCAGCTTTCATTCTGGTAGACTGACCAAAAGTGAACATTTTCATGCAATTGTCATCTACATAATCCATATAATTCATATACATTTCACCATTAGAACCTGAACCACAAGTGCTATTTGCATTGTGAGGAAAGGATGGGCAATTATAATTTGCATCTTCCGCTATTTCAGTATCACTAACAAAATCACTGGCACAAGTACCATCTCCCCAAATATGTCTTAAATTTAACCAATGTCCAACTTCATGTGTAGCTGTTCTACCTAAAGCGTTGGCCGAAAAACCACCGGTGCCCGCAGTACCTGTAGTACCAAAAGCCTCATATCTGATTACTACACCATCTTCCGCAGGATAAGTATTTAAATCGCTGGGAAAGGCGGCATATCCCAAAGTTCCGCCGCTATTTCCTAAATTACATACCCATAAGTTTAAATATTTTGTTGGATCCCAATTATTTTTCCCACCACTTGCAGTAAATTTTTCACTACCATTGGCTGAAAAGGCCAAGGAGTCGGTGTAAGTTCTAGTAATTCCGGAGCTGGCATTTCCTTGTGGATCCTTAGTAGCTAAACAAAATTGAATTTCACAATCAGCTGTGTACGTCCAAAACGGATGAGAAGGTTGCAATGAATCTGAATTTAATAGCCGAAAGTCTTCATTTAAAGCGTCAATTTGAGAAATGATTTGTGAAGTAGAAATATTTTCAGTTGTTGTATGATACACTACATGCACAACCACAGGAATAGTGATAACAGCCGCGCCCTTATGCTTTGTATTGTTTTTGGTATTTTGATTTTTTATCCAATCATTAGTGAAAGCTTCCAGTTTATTCATTCTGGATTCAGTTTGTGGATCCATAACTTTTCGCTTTTCATATAATTTCATGGTAGCGCATTTGCTGGATTGAGCAAATAGATTTGAAACGAAAATGTTGCCTGTAAAAAGAACTAAGGTTGCAAGTAAATTTATTTTCATACTAGTTTTTTAATTAAAATTATTCGCGCTCAAAATACTTATATAATGTATTTATTGAAATGATTTATTTAATAAATTATCAACAATAAAGAATTCCGCAGGATTACAAATCCTGCGGAGCATGAGCTCATTTTAAAACGAATATTTTAAAATTCGCCTACTTAGGTAATTTAGATTTACTAATTCTGTTTCGAACTAATTCATTCGAAGGAATTAAGGCCATTTGAATTCTTCTGGCATAATGAATCGAATCTAAAATTTCTTTTTGTTTTTCTTCAACCAATTGTTTTTGGTGCTCAACTAATCTTTTTTGATCTTCAATAATTAATTTTTGTTTTTGTGTAACCTTTAAGCGATTATACATAAAACCGGCAAAAATCATTACCAATCCCAGTCCGCCAAATAAGGCATACTGCTGATTTCTTTTCGCTTTAATTTCAGCCCCTTGTTTAGCCAATTCTGCATTTTTAATTTCCGATTCTTTGGCATGAGCTACAGAATCAGCTGCAGCTTGTTTTTCATACTCATACTTTAATTGAGATTTAATTGAAGCTTTTCGGTTAGATTCATTGTTCAAACTATCCAATACTTTTATTTTTAACTCATACATTTCTAAAGCTTCTTTATAATTTCCGTTTTTTCTGTAAGCTAGATACAAAACATTAGCGGCAAACCAAACCCGACCGGGTATGCCTATCTCTTTTCCTATTTCCAATCCTTTTTTAGCAAAAACTATTGCATTTAAATAGTCTTTAAGATAGATGTAGTTATTCCCAATACTATTATACGAATTGGAAAGTTCAGGCTTATTATCCATCTGTTTTCTAATTTCAAAAGCTTTAAAATAATAATCCTTTGCCTTGCGGTAATCCTTTTTACGCTGATAAACACTGGCTAAATTATTATAACATGCGGCCATACCTTGTTTGCTGCCCATTTTTTCCTGCATAATAAATAACTTAAAATAAATTTCTTCAGCCTTATCCAATTCACCCATTTCGTCATAAAGACCTGCTATATTATTTAGGCTTGATGCTGCTTCCCGTTCATCTCCCGAGGTATTAAATAATTCCAAAGAACGATTTAAATAATTAAGTGCTAATTTAAAATCTCGCTGAATTCTATAAATATATCCCAAACTGTTTAACGTATTTGCAATTGAACGTTTATCTCCTATTTTTTCTGCAATTTTTAAGCTTCGAAATAAATACTCTACTGCCTTATCAATATCTCCTACGTCATAATAGGTAAAACCTAAATTACTTAGTGCATAGGAAAGGTCATTCAATTCATTTGTTTTTTCCAGAATTTCAAGCGCCTCAGTATGATAGCGAATTCCCTTATGAGGGGCTCCCATATACCTATAAATATTTCCTACATATTGAAGAGATACGCCAGTCATTTTATCATTTTTAGCCGCACGGTGCATTTTTAAAGATCGTTCATAATAAGCCAGTGCTTGAGGATAATTTCCTAAGGATTGAAAATTAGACCCTATGTTTCCAAAATTAATAGCCACTGATTCGCTATCGCCATATTGGCGACTTACTTCAACTGCAGATAAAAAATAGTTTGTGGATATATCAACACTTCCTTTTAATTGATGATGATAGCCTAAATTACTTAATGATTCAATTTTTCCCTTAACAAAAACTTTTCTTATTAAATCATGATCAAGTTTTCCCTTTAACTTTAATTCGATTAATTCTAAACATGGGTTTGCAAATTCAGGAATTTGAGCCGGGTTACAAACTGAAGATGCGTACACATAGGTGTTCACAAGAACAGTATCATTTTTAGAAGTTCGTAAAATCTGATTTAAAGAGTCTAAATTTTGTGAAAACAAGAATTGGCTCCAAAATAAACCCATTACAGGTAAAATATATTTACATCTAATAATAGAATAAATATATATAAATTAAGGCAAATAATCGTATTAAAAAATAAATCGAATTATTTCTTTTTCACCAACAAGCTAAATCCGTTTCCGTGTAAATTTACCAGTTCAACTGAAGTATCTTCCATCAAATGTTTTCTTAATTTAACCAAATAAACATCCATGCTTCTACTGGTAAAATAAGTATCGCTTTTCCAAATTTGAAGTAATGCTTTTTCGCGTGGCAATAAATTATTTTTATGTTCACACAATAACTTCAGTAGATCATTTTCTTTGGGTGACAAACGAGTTTCCTGTTCACTGTTTTTTAATAAACGAAGTTTACTGTCGAAAGTGAATTTTCCGATTTCGAAGAAAGTAGGTAATGTTTCCGTTGATAAAGTATTTCTTTTTAAAATTGCATTTAATTTTAATAATAAAAGTTCCGAGTCGAATGGCTTGGTGAGATAATCGTCTGCTCCTAAATGATATCCTTTTTTAATATCTTCTTTAAAAGTGCGGGCAGTTAAATATATGATTGGGGTATTGGGAGCTATTGATTTTATTTCTCTTCCCAAAGTAAATCCATCCATTTCGGGCATCATCACATCCAAAATGCAAATTTTAAAATTTTGTTCTTTAAACATACTTAATGCCAGAGCGCCATTTTCACACCAGGTCGTATCATAACCATTCATGTTTAAGTAATCACGCATAACCGTACCGAAATTTTTCTCATCTTCTGCTAACAATACTTTTACCTTCATGCCTTTAGTAGAATAAATTGAATTCGCGTACCCTTACCAACTTCGCTAAATAGCTTTACTTCTCCTCCATGTAATTGAATAATTGATTTCACATAACTGAGTCCTAATCCAAAACCCTTTACATCATGCAAATCACCTTTGGTAACGCGGAAAAAACTTTCAAATATGTGTAATTGATCTTCCTTTGAAATTCCGATTCCAAAATCTTCCACCTCCAAAATTAGCTGATCATTGCGATTAAAAATCCGTACTTCTATTTTACTTTTTGTGGCGGAATATTTTATTGCATTATCAATTACATTATTCACCGCATTTTCTAAATGATGTTTATCGCCCTGAATATAATAATGCTCATCTTTTACCGCCAATTGGATTTGAATTTCCTTTTTCTCCGCCGCCAACTGACTTGTCACTAAAACCTTTGAAACGATTTGTTTGATATCCAGTTTTTCTTTGTTTAATACCAAAGCGTTTTTCTCTAATACGGCTTGCTGCAAAATTTTCTCTACATGAACCTGCAGTTTTTCATTTTCTTCTTTAATAATAGTTTTATAAAAGTTTATTTTTTCTTCATCTTTTGAAACCTGCTTATTATTCATGGCATCTAAAGCTAAACCAATTGTGGCAATGGGCGTTTTTAATTCGTGCGTCATATTATTTACAAAATTAGTCTTTAACAACATCAATCGATTTTGATTTAAAAGGTGACGTATTAAATAAACAATCAGAAAAATAATTATTAAGGTTAAACTTAACGAAACAAGGGTTAAACCCATCATCTTTTTTAAGATTGCACCAATCAAACTTTGATAGCCTAGCTTAATAAATAGACTATGATCTAATACATTACCCGGAAATAATTCCATTTCTGCTATAAAAACAGATCGCGCATCACTATTGCTAAATAATACAATATTAGTATTACCACGTTTTTCGATGCGAATAACCGGATTAAGCGTTATTCCTTTTTCTGATAATTCTTTAGTAAAAACATTTTGGATATGTTCAAAATTTAAACCTTTAATTAACTTATCTACATCTTCGGCACCTTCTTTTGCTATTTTTACAAATATCGATTCTAATTTCTTTGCTTTATTTTTCACTAAACTATCTAAATCCGAACTATTAAATGATTGCTTGTTTATTCGTATTTTTTTAATTCCTCCTTTTACATTGACCTCCGTTTCCTGAATATAGGTTTTAGCCTGTGTTGAAAAACTATCCGATTTTAATTCTACACTCACTTCATCTTCTTCGTGCACATCGCCAATCCAGTTTATTATTTTTTTACCTTTGGATATAATCACATTCACCGCTGCACCCGCTTTTTCATGGATAAGCGTATCCAAATGTTTTAAATCGGGAATTTCATTTTTAAGTTCATTCACGTGCCATTCATTCTCCAATTTTTGAATTCCCTGCTCCAAAGCTTTTCTAGTATCATCCGCCAATTGTTTTTTACTGTTTTCGAAAGCGTAAAAAAGCCAGAGTCCTTGCATAAAAAGCAAAGCGCTTAATGCAAATATGGCCAAAAGGATTATGGAACGAGAAGCTTTCACTCAGTAAAAATAAGCGCCTTTAACACTTAAAACTGAACTTTAACGTTTCTTTAACTTGCTTTAACTTGCCCTTAACCCTCTGTAGCTTTAACAAACCACAACTTTGTAGCATAAAACTTAAAAACATAAACCATGAAAAAATTAGTATTACTGATAAGCGTTTTAAGCCTGGGATGCTTACAAGCGCAAGAAAACTCCAAAAAAGCAACCGTACGTATTAAAAAAGTTGAAAAAATAAACGGAGTTGAAAAAATAACCGATACCACCTATACGGTTGATGAAAACGATAAAATGATTTGGACAGATGAAGAGCAAGGTAATGTTGACATTGAAATTAATGAAGATGGAAAACCGTGTGAGAAAAAAATAATTATCAGAAAAAATGCGGAAGACGGCTCACTAACTGAATTACATGAGGAAATTACGGATGAAAAAATGAAGGAAGAATTAGAAAAGGTAATGAAGGAAATGAACCTGAAATCTGATGAAAACGGCAAACATAAAGTGGTTATTGTGAAATCCACCGTTGATAGTGATGGAAAATCAGAAAAACGCGATGTGAAAATTATCATGCATAAGGTAAATATTAGCGATGCAGATGAAAAAGAAGCGGGAAAAGCCGGCATTACTCAATTAAAAGATAGTCAATTGGAAGTTGATCAATTGAGTTTTTATCCAAATCCGAATAATGGGAAATTTCAATTGAAGTTTAACTTAAAGTCGAAGGGAGATTTAAATGTTCAAGTAGTAGATACCCAAGGAAAGGAAATGTATAAAGAAACATTGAAACAATTTACAGGTGATTATAATAAAACCATTGATTTGGGTAATGATGCCAAAGGAGTTTATTTCATAAAAGTGCAACAAGGCAAGCAAGCACAATTGAAAAAGATAGTAGTAGAGTAATTTGGTTGAATTACTTGATTGAAAGACAGGTCCGGGTACAAAAGTATCCCGGATTTGTTTTTTATCACGAATTCATTTTTACAAATAATTTGAAGTCAGACTTAAGTAACGAAACTGCATAAACTAACAAATAAAATGATTAATGTCAGTCCGGCGCATAACTTTAGTAAGTTATTTTTAGCTTAAATTGTTAGAACTTTGATTTAAACAAATAATATAAAGACATACAATTATGGATACAAAAAAGTTTTATATCGCGACCGGAAAGTTGGTTTATGCCATTGCCAAAGCCGATGGGATTATTCAAAACAAAGAAAGTCGCAAATTCAATAATATAATTGAAGATGAAGTTCAGTTGTTAAGCAAGGCTATAGGGCATCATCAAACGGATGTACATGCCGATACCGCCTTAGAGTTTGAATTGATGAAGTCTAAAAATGCTTCGGCTGAAGAGGCTTTTAACTCATTTATGGATTTTTATCATGCACATAAACCGGCCATTAATAATGATATGAAAACGGAAATTGTATCCTTTGTGACCAGAATTGCAAAATCATCCAGCGGTGTAAGTGAAAAAGAAAGTAAAATGATTAATCAATTAAAAGATGAGTTTAAGGATTTAAAAAATTCTTAATTCTTTTTGAAACTATTGGCTTTTCACAAAAAACGATAAATTGAGGAGTTTATCCAACGTTTAACATTCTTTTCATTTCGGATTTGGTTGGCATGAATTAATTTAAAGTAAAATTAATCTCATGAAAAAAATCCTAGCTATTTTAACCCTTTGTTTCTTTCAAACAAAGCACTATGCGCAATCACCTTCCAAAGTGGATTATGATGCCTATGAAAAATTAGTTGCGGAAGTAAAAAGTCATCGCGCAAAGCGATTGGTGAATCTGGTGGAATTCAATAAACTGAGTAAAGAAAAAAACACCATTATATTGGATACCCGATCGGATGCCATGTATAAAAGCAAACATATTAAAGGAGCCATACACCTTAATTTTTCGGATTTCACCCAGGAAAATCTCAGTTTATTAATACCGGATAACCAAACCAGAATACTGATTTATTGCAATAATAATTTTGATAAGGATGATAAATATTTTGCCACTAAAGCTTATGTTCCCCCGGTAAAATCTTCAGAAAGTAAAGCAATAACCATGGCCTTAAATATTCCAACGTTTATCAATTTATATGGCTATGGATATAAAAATGTGTATGAGCTTTCTGAGTTGATTGATGTTTTTGATGCAAGAGTTGAATTTGAAGGAACTGCTGTAAAAAAATAAGATTACCTGCCCCTGCTCTTCTTACTTTTTGCTAAGGCTCTTCGTTTATTTTCTTGATAACGTTTGCCCCCCATTTGCACTTTCTTGTTTTTGGCCTTTTTTTCATGGAAGGCACCGGAAGGAGTTTCAATCTTTTTAGCCTTGGCCAAATTTTTATCCCGTTTTGCCGGTAATTCTTCTTTGGTTAACTCTTCGCTAAGCTCAACTTCATCGGGAATGGCTAAAATTTCAATTTTTTTATTCATTAAACTTTCGATTGACTTTAAGTTTGTCTCATCCTTAAGGGTAACAAAACTTATGGCCTCTCCATTTTTATCCGCTCTTCCTGTTCTTCCAATTCGGTGAATATAAGCACCCGGGTCTTTGGGCAAATCAAAATTAATAACATGAGAAATATTAGAAATATCTACTCCCCTGGCCACCACATCTGTGGCAAATAATAATGGTACACTTCCCTGTTCAAAATCCTGTATAGCTTTAAACCTTTGGTTTTGTGATTTGTTGGAATGAATCACCCCAAATTGTAAACCGGAATTTTCCAATTCCTTTTCTATACTTAAAGCCACATTTTTATTCTTCACAAAAATCAAAACTTTTGCATATTCCTCTTTTTGATTAGCAATATGTGTAATGAAATTTATTTTGGTATAAAAGTTGGGGATTTTAAATGCATACTGTTTTATTTGGGCCAAAGGAGTTCCTCTTGAAATTAACTCGATGTATTGCGGATTTAAAAAGTATTGATCTAATATTGTTTCCACTTCATCATTCAGTGTAGCTGAAAATAAAATGTTTTGACGTTTCTCCGGCAAAGTGGCTAAAATTTTTAAAAGCTGTCCCCGAAAACCCAAATTGAGCATTTCTTCAGCTTCATCAATAATTAATTTTTTAATGGAGTTGTATTTTAAAATTCCGGTTAAGGTTAAATCATTCAATCTTCCCGGTGTACCCACTAAAATATCCAAACCATCGTGCACCATTTGTTTTTGTGTATTGATATTGGAGGCTCCATATACGCCACCCACGCGAATGGACATGAATTGAGTCAGTTTCTTTATTTCATCTACCACTTGCACCACCAATTCGCGGGTAGGAACAATAATTAATATACGAGGTTGCTTTTGTTCGGAATATGTCAATTGATTTAATACGGGAATTAAATAGGCAAATGTTTTACCGGTTCCGGTTTGCGCTATGCCAATCACATCTTGTCCCGACATGATTACCGGAAAAGATTTTTCCTGAATAGGGGTTGCGTTTTGGAAGCCAATCTCTTCTAATGCTCTATTGAGCGCTTTGCTTAATTTCAACTCCTTAAAACTTATCATTTCTTCTTTAATTTATTGCAAAGCTAACTCTTTATCTAAATAAGATTGCACTAAATCTATGGCATTATCAATTACATCGCTTAATGCGGTAATGTAAGTTCCGGGTTTAGCCATTGAAAGCGCATGTTTTAAGGCTTCAATTTCAACCGGTACATATTCGTATGATTGATTAGGATTTACCTCAAGTATTCCTTCAACTAAAAGTTTAACAATGTCTTCTGCTTTTCTTCCTCGAAGAAATTTATCCTGACGTATGATGATGTGATCAAACATTTCGGCCGAAATTCTGCCCATATCTCTGATATCATCATCTCTTCTGTCACCTGTTCCGGTTATAATACCAATTTTATTTGTTGCATCTATGGTACTTAAAAATTCTTTAATCCCCCTGAATCCATCTGCATTGTGTGCAAAATCAATCAACACTTTATAATCTTTAAAATCAAAAATATTCATGCGGCCCGGGGTTTGAGCGGCTGAAGGAATAAAAGTTCCCAAACTCATTTGAATATCTGCTATCGTAAAACCATACACATAAGAAGCCAGTGTTGCCGAAAGCACATTATAAATCATGAAGGTTACTTTTCCTCCGAAGGTGAGTGGAATTAGTGTTGTTTTTTCTACTCTGAATTTCCATTCTCCTTTTTTTATAGTGATAAATCCGTTTTCATAAATTGCGGCAATTCCTCCTTTTTTACAATGTTCGCGTATAATCGGATTGTTTTCATCTATACTGAAATAAGCAATATTACAATCCACTGTTTTAGCGATGGACACACAATATTTATTATCGGCATTTAAAATCACATAACCATCTCTTTTTACGGCTCTGGCTACAACACCTTTAACATTAGCCATATCTTCCAGTGTATTGATATCGCTTAAGCCCATGTGGTCTTCTTGAATATTAGTAACAACTGCAACATCGCATTTACCAAATCCCAATCCCGAACGGAGTATACCACCACGAGCGGTTTCAAGCACGGCAAACTCAACGGTTGGATCTTTTAAAATAAATTCGGCACTTATGGGTCCGGTTGTATCGCCTTTGGTTACCATTGAATTCTGTACATAAATACCATCGGAAGTGGTAAAGCCAACCCGGTAACCGTTATTTTTTACAATATGTGCAATTAAACGAGTGGTTGTAGTTTTTCCGTTTGTTCCGGTTACAGCAATAATAGGAATTCGACAGGATTTACCGGCGGGATACAACATATCAATTACAGGCGCGGCCACATTTCTTGGAAGTCCGTTGGCCGGAGCCAAGTGCATTCGGAAACCCGGTGCAGCATTTACTTCAAGCACTACTCCTCCATTCTCAGTTAAAGGTTCACTCAAATTTTGTGCCATAATATCAATTCCGCAAATATCCAATCCAATTATTCGTGAGATTCGTTCGCACATGATAATATTATTGGGGTGAACAATATCGGTTACATCTGTTGATGTGCCTCCTGTACTTAAATTAGCAGTACCTTTCAAATAACACACTTCTCCTTTCTTTAATACGGTATCTAAGGTGTAATTGTATTTTAAAAGTTGGTCCTGTGTTTCTTTATTGATTGTTATTTCCGTTAATACGTTTTCATGTCCATAACCCCTTCTCGGGTCTGCATTTTCTTTATCTATTAATTTTTGAATAGATGATTTTCCGTCGCCGGTTACATGTGCAGGTTCGCGCAAAGCGGCTGCAATAAAACGATGGTTAATAACCAAAACCCGGAAATCAAATCCGGAAATAAATTTTTCGATAATGATACGACGTGAATACTTTTTAGCATGTTCAAAGGCGATATAAGCATCCTCTAAACTGTTCACATTAATAGATGCTCCTTTGCCATGATTACCATCCAAAGGTTTAAGCACCAAAAGGAAAACCAATTCGTTCTATGGTTTTTTCCAAATCATCTCTATCGCTTATACAATCTCCTTTGGCTACGGGAATAGCAGCTTCCTGTAGCATATGTTTAGTTGCATTTTTATCGCTGGCTAAATCTACGGCTATAGAACTGGTTTTGTCGGTCATGGTAGCTCTAAATCGTACTTGATTTTTACCATATCCTAATTGCACTAAAGATTCGTTATTCAAGCGAATGTAAGGTATATCTCTGGCAACTGCCTCGTCAATAATGCTTCCTGTACTTGGGCCAAACCTTTCCTTTTCGCGCATTTCGCGCATGGTTTTTATATCCGCCTCTAAATCATAATCAGTTCCATCAATTAATGCCTGCGCAATAGCAACCGATTTTTTAGCAGCATAAACGCCCACATTTTCTTCCATATATGAAAACACCACGTTGTACACGCCCGGTTTTCCGGTTCCTCTTGTTCTGCCATAACCACAATCCATTCCGGCTAAAGTTTGTATTTCAAGGGCAATGTGTTCAATTACGTGTCCCATCCAGGTCCCCTCTTTTACCCGTTCAAAAAAACCACCTTCATGGTCTTTAGAACATCGATGTTTAAGCATGGTTGGAAACATTTTTTCAATGCGTTTATCGAATCCTTTGATTTTATGGGTTGGTTTTTCTTCCATTTCCTCCAAATCAAGCTTCATTACTATTAATTTCTTTCTGTAATTAGACCAGTAATTTGGACCTCTTAAAATTTTTATTTCAACAATATTCATAATTCGCCTGTAATTTTCATCAATATAATTGTAGTTTTTTAGATAAACAATAATCTGTTCAAAATAATCTAAAATTAAGCCATGAATCCCTGTATTTACTATTTCCTATCCATTACCTTCGCATAACTTTAAATTTAACATGGCGCATCCTAGAGGTAAATTAGTAATTATTGGTGGTTCGGTAGATAAAGGAAGTTTTTCAGAAAACACCGAAGATTTAAAAAGATCAATTAATTTTTTTGAGAAAGGTATTCTTAAAAGAATAACCGATGAATCATTCCGGGGGGATAAATCCAGAATTGAAATAATAACCACAGCCTCCAGTATTCCTGAAATTGTAGGGGAAGAATACATTAAAGCCTTTGAGCATTTAAATGTAAAAAATGTAGGGATTTTGGATATTCGAAAACGAGAAGAAGCTTTGTTGGAAGAAAATATTGCCAGAATAAGAAATGCTGATACGGTAATGTTTACCGGTGGCGACCAATTAAGATTAACGCATATTTTTGGAGGTACTCCTTTTCATCAATTATTACTTGAAAAATATCAAAATGATAATTTCTTAATTTCGGGCACATCAGCCGGCGCAGCTGCCAGTTCAAATAATATGATTTATCAAGGCAAAAGCAGCGAAGCCTTGTTTAAAGGTGAAGTAAAAATTACCGGCGGACTTGGATTTATCAACAACGTAATTATTGACACGCATTTTGTTCAACGCGGAAGAACGGGTAGACTATTATATGCTTGTACTACAAACCCCATTAATATTGGTATAGGTTTAGGTGAAGATGCGGGATTACTCATCAGCAACGGTCATGTTATGGAAGCAATCGGATCCGGTTTAATTATTATTGTGGATGCTACGCACATGAAAGATACTAACGTGAGTGATGTGGAAATGGGTCAACCCGTTTCGGTTGAAAATTTAATTGTTCATGTAATGGCTATTGGCGACCGTTATGATTTAAAAGAAAGGAAAATGACTATTTTCCATCCTAAAAAAGAAAACGTTTGACTTTATTTATAAATTGCGCCCAGCAAATTGGTGTTGTGTGATTTGCTTGCCCTGTACATACCTTCCGAATTAAACGGCAGAGCCATATTTCCGTTAACATCAACGGCAACTAAGCCGCCTTCTCCGCCAAATTTCACGAGTTTGTCATTTACAACATATTCACAAGCTTGCTGTAAAGTCATTCCTTTGTATTCCATTAAGCAGGAAATATCATAAGCCACAACCGCTCTTAAGAAATATTCACCATGACCGGTACAACTAATAGCGCAGGTTTTATCATTTGCATAAGTACCGGCGCCAATTATAGGAGCATCTCCTACTCTGCCATATTTTTTATTGGTCATTCCCCCTGTGCTGGTTGCTGCCGCCAAATGACCGTTAATATCTAAGGCAACCGCGCCCACAGTTCCAAACTTTTTTTCGTTTGATTGTCCGGTATGGTCCAATATTATCTTATCCGATTCTTTTGCTTGTTTTAATTGTTGAAAGCGAGACTCCACATAAAAATATTCATCATTTTCAAAAGGGATATTAATTTGTTTGGCAAAATCTATTGCGCCGGCACCTGTTAACAACACATGTTCTGTTTTTTGCATCACGGCTTTAGCCAGGGATACGGGATTTTTAACCTGAGAAACGCCGGCAATTGCCCCGCTGTTCAAATCCTTTCCGTACATGATACAGGCATCCATTTCATGTTTTCCATCATGCGTAAAAACCGAACCCTTACCTGCATTAAATAATGGACAATCTTCCAAAGAAATTACCGCACTTTCTACAGCGTCTAAAGAACTTCCGCCGGATTTTAACACCGTTTCCCCCGCATGAATCGCATCTGCTAAAGCCTTTAAATAAGCTTTTTCAAGTTCAGGTGTTAAACTACTTTTAAGTATAGTTCCAGCTCCTCCGTGAATGGCTATGGCATATTTTCCCATGATACGTAAAATTAAGGCTTTTTAAATGAAATTGTATTTAACAAATCTATCGCGTTTGCAAAGAACTCCTGTTGTTTCTTTTTTACCGGATGCTCTATTTTTAAGTAATGAGCATGTAAGGCGATGGCGTTGTTTTTGTATTTTTTATCAGATCCGTATAACTCATCACCAAGTACGGGACATTTTAGAGAAGCCAATTGAGCACGGATTTGATGAAATTTGCCGGTAATTAATTTAATGTCCCATAAAAAATAATTCCCTAAATTTTTTACGCGATAAAACATTTTAACTTGTTCAGCGTATTCAGTTCCTTCCGGAACTAATACTGCCTTTTTCTTTTCTTTCCGATGCCAATGTTCCAATGCATGGTATTCACCGGAGAAATCCAAAGCAAATTTACTTTGTTCGCTCAATGCTAAGGTGTTTACTTCTACATTTTTCTCAGGAGCTTTTGAAGAAAGGGCCAAATATCTTTTCTCCACCTTTCGTTCAGCAAATTGCTCACTCAAATTTCTTAAGTGATTTTTATCTTTCGTAAAAAGTACAATGCCACTCACCGGTCGGTCTATTCTATGTAAGTGTTGTGCATAAGGATTCGTATTTCCGCTCTCATGGGCTAAATACTTTTTTACCATATCCTGTAAATTGGGATGATTATTTCTGTCGGGTTCAACCATTAAACCCGCAGGTTTATTACAAACCAACAACACATCATCTTCAAAAATTATATTTAACGAACTATTTTTCATAACTAAAATTTCTAATATTGGTTAGCAATCCGGTAAGTTAACGGAAATGGCTAAACCACCTTCCGATGTTTCTTTGTATTTTGAATTCATGTCTTTTGCGGTTTCCCACATGGTATTAATCACCTTATCCAACGAAACTTTTGCATGCGAACCATCAGAGGCCAATGCCAATTCCGCTGCATTAATAGCTTTAATTGCACCCATGGTATTTCTTTCTATACAAGGTATTTGTACTAAGCCGTTAATAGGATCACAAGTTAAACCCAAATGATGTTCCATGGCAATTTCAGCTGCATTTAGTACTTGTATTGGAGTTCCACCCATTAATTCACACAAAGCGCCTGCCGCCATGGCCGAAGATACACCAATTTCGGCCTGACAACCACCCATAGCTGCGGAAATGGTAGAACCTTTTTTAAATATGCTACCTAATTCGCCGGCCACTAATAAAAATCTATGGATATCGTTATCATTGGCTTGGTGATTTTCAATCGTTAAATAATATAAAAGAACTGCTGGAATGACACCGGCGCTTCCGTTTGTTGGCGCTGTTACTACTCTACCCAAAGAAGCATTTACTTCATTCACAGCTAAGGCAAAACAACTCACCCACTTTAATATTTGTCTGAATTTTACTTCTGTTTTCCGAATTGCCATTAACCATTCCTCCTGATTTGAATACGCTGCGTTTCCGATTAAACTTTTATGCATTTCATAAGCCCGCCTCTTTATTTCCAAACCTCCGGGTAAAATTCCTTCCGTATGACATCCAGTATAAATACTGTTCAGCATTACCTTCCAAATTTTATCTAATTCATTTTTTATTTCTGAATCCGTTCTTAATGCTTTTTCATTTTCTAAAACTATATCAGAAATATTCTTATTGTGATTAACAGCATAGTTCAACAATTCACTTGCTTTAGTGATGGGATATGGAAAGAAATCGGAATTTAATTTTAATGTTTTACTGAAATTATCATTTTCCTTCACCACAAATCCACCACCTATGGAATAAAAGGTAGAACTTAACTTCTCCTTGCCATAACTAACAGTAAATGTTAAACCATTGGCATGAAAAGGGAGAAACTCTCTATTAAACACAATATTTTTTTGAGGATTGAAATTCACTTTCTTTTTTCCGTTAAGCAATAAACTATTTGTTTTTTGAACAAGACGAACAACTTCATGAATTTGATTGGTTGGAATGCTTACCGGATCAAAACCACTTAATCCAAGGATTATGGCTAAATCAGTTGCATGTCCTTTTCCGGTTAAAGAAAGAGAACCATACAAATTTACTTGTATCTCCAACTCTGCTTTAGCATTTAAAAATACATCAACTTCCGATAAAAAAAATTGAGCAGCTCGCCATGGCCCTAAAGTGTGGGAGCTAGAAGGACCAATACCAATTTTTAGCATATCAAAAACAGAAATAAAATCGTATTCCATAAGCACTGAAAAGTGTAATCAAAGGTAGACTTGCAATTCAATGAAAAGCATATGGAAGATGCTAATTAATGACATTGATTTGTTAATAGTTAATTTGAATAAAAAAGAAAAAAATTAGAATAGCTAAAATAGGATTTATCGTGAGTTATTTGCCGTATTTTCATTTGTCAAACTTATTAACCCTCAACATCCATTTCCAAATCATAGATTCTGAAACCAAATGTGCTTTTTGAATTTTTTGCGCGTATCGGATCGAATCCAAAATCTCTTTCTGCTTACCTTCCACTAAAAACTTTTGTTGTTCTACAATTAACTTTTGACTTTCGATAATGTCCTTTTGTTTCTGAGTTACCTTAAAACGATTATACATAAAACCGGTAAACACCAAAACCAGAGCCAAGCCTCCAAACAAACCGTATTGCTGATTTTTCTTCGCTTTTATTTCGGCACTTTGTTTAGCCAATTCGGCATTCTTAATTTCAGTTGATTTTGCATGAGTCACCGAATCGGCTGCCGCCCGCTTTTCATATTCGTATTTAAGTTGCGAACGAATAGCTGATTTGTGATTTTCTTCACTTTTTAAACTATCATTTAGCAATATGTATTTTTCGAAATACTTTAATGATTGCTTACTATCACCATTGTACTTATATACTGTATAAAGTAAAAAATACACCTTAGAAGTTTCAAATAAATTACCTTGTTGTTGCAAAAATTGCTCCGCTTTTTTTGCTTTTACCAGGGCATTTAGATAGTCCTTTTTTAATACATATAGTTCAGAAAAATCTATCAGTAAAATGGGGTAATTATGCCTATCAGGCAGGGTTTTATAAATTTCTTCTCCTTTTAGGTAATGTTCTTCTGCTTTTTTATAATCACCACGCAACTTATAAGTAATGCCAATATTAGAAAGTATATTCGCTAAACCATCCCTATCGTTATTATCTTCAAAAATTTTTAAAACAATTTTCCAATAACGGGAAGCTGAATCGGTTAAATTAAGGTTATAATAATAAACTCCTATATTATTTAAAATTTCTGCTTTCCTTCTAAAATCATTTGTTTCTGAGATTTTGTTTAGTGCAATTTTACAATTCTCAATGGCTTTAAGATCATCACCCATTTCGCTATAAATAATAGCTATATGATTTAAAGCATTCGCTTCTCCTAATACATCATGGTAATGCTTACTGATCTTTAAACTTTTATAGATGACCTCCAAAGCCTTTTTGACTTGACCGGTAGATTTATAATTAACAGCTATACTCATTAAAGAATTTTGTATTGAAAGAGTATCGTGCAAATCCTTTTCTTTAATCAGAATACTTTTTTGATAATAATCGATTGAGCGATTATAGTCGCCCATTAACGAATACCATACGCCATAATTATTATACACGGCTGCTAAATTTTTTGTATAATAATTCTTCAAAGTGGGACTTAAGCCAAGCTCTTGCTTACTTAAAGCAATAGCTTCCCTATTTTTATTATAATCGAATCTTAATACAGGATCACTTTCTATGCTAAATAACAGTTTTAATAATTGACATTTTATAGAATCATTTTGTGTTTGATTTAATGAATTTAGCAAAACTTTAGTATCCAGTTCCTGCGCCTTCAAGTTTATCACATGAAAAAGTAATAATGATATGAAAGAAATAATATATTTTTTTGCCTTATCCAATTAAATCTTCTTAAAATAATATCTACTTTTTTAAGTTATTCAACATCATTTCAACACGTTTTTCATTGGGTATATGAGCTAATTGTATACGTTTTGCATAACGGATAGAATCCAAAATTTCTTTTTGTTTTTCTTCAATCAATTTGTTTTTTGCTTCAACTTCCTCTTTTTGTTTTTCAATAATTGTTTTTTGTTTTTTGGTAATTGTTAATCGTTGATAAATAAAAAAGGACAATATCAATACTAATAAGAGGCCAACGGCAATAAATGAACTTATTATTTTTTGTTTACTTTCTTTTTCCTTGGCAATAAGCAATTCTTTGTCAGATATAGCCTGATCAATAGCCTTTTGTTGCTCATACTTATTTTGTTCGGCAAGTTGAATAGCCGATTTGGCGTTTTCAATACTGTTAATACTATCCTTCATATCTTTACCTAGCATGTAATATTTTAACGCCGATTGCCAGTTTTTTAAATTAGATTCGCAATGATAAAGGCTCATACTATGCATGCTTATTAATTCCACAAATCCAAGTTCTTGCGCTATTTCAATCCCTTTTTCGCTAAAATTCTTAGCCGTACTATAATTTTCCCTCATAATATAAATTTCCGACAAGGAATAATAAATTGAACAAATTCCTCGTTTGTTATTTTGTACTTTATATATTTCAAATGCCTTGTTTATATATTTTTCAGCGAGTTGCAAATTCCGTTTTTTAATGAGATGAATACCTCCTAAATCCTGATAAATTACCGCCATTCTTTCCGGGAAATTATGAATTGAACTATCAGCTAAAGCTTCTTCAAACAAAGCAATAGCTTCGTCCTCCCGATCAATTGCATTTAAAGCAGTTGCTAAATTAGAAATTGATTGAAATTCACCATTCTTATCTTTTATAATTTTCCTCAACTCTAAACTTTTTCGGGAGTAAATAATACTTTCTTCGTAATTCTTTTGAAAAGACATTATGCCGGCTAAATTATTATATACTAATGCCAATAATTCCTGATGTTCAATTTCTTTAGCAATATCCAGCGCTTTATTATAATATGCTAATGCCACTTTCAAATCTCCTTTTTGATGAGCTATCAAACCCTTATTACTATAAGCGTAACCCAACATTTGCTTGAAAAAAACGGAGCGATTTGTGGCCTCGCCTTTGGCTATTTTTGAAAAAGCAAGATTTAATAATTGATCATTATACTTTGGCCAAACATTATCGTCATATTCAGCTTCAATTATTAAATCGAGTAAAACACATTTAACAGAATCATCTTTTTCTGACTTAAAAAGTGATTGAAGAGAGTCAACACCTTGAGGATAAAATTTATTTCCTATAAAAATAATTACCAGTACAAATAATATTTTTAAATGGTTAAATTTCATTGATTGAAAATAGTAAATTAATTCTGTAAAAAACGTATTGTTTCTTGAATCACATTATCAGCATCTTTATGGAGTATGCCGTTAAATGGATGTTTTACGCCAAAAGTATGATCGGCGTCTTCTATTACTAGGTGTCTCCCGCATTTAGCACTCATTCTTAATTCTTCCGATTCGTGAAAGGGAACCGCTTCATCATTTGTACCATGTACAATCAAAAATGGAATTTCTAATTTTTTTACCGCATGATTGATGTTTAATCTTTCCTTATTATTCAATATTGTTTCATAAAACTGATAATACATAGGCATACTTTGCTTTGTTCGGCCATTAATGGCATAAACTACTCCATCCTTTTTCCATGTTTCTATCGTTTTTTGTTTATGGCGACCAATAAATGAACTTACCGAAGCCCAGGTAATTAATTTTTTTACTCTTTGATCTTCGGCGGCTTTTAAAATGCAGATCCCCCCTCCTCTACTATGGCCAATTAAAGATAATTGTTCAGTATTTAGTTCTCCCTTTAACTCAGTACAAGAAAGCGTCCAATCAATTACACTTTGTAAATCTTCTAATTCTTTAATAAAATTGTTTTGTCCAAAAGCTTCTAAATCCGTAAAGTTTTCCGGGTCACTTTGCGTTGTGCCGTTATGTGAAAAATTAAATTTTACAAAAACAAAATCGGCTTCAGCAAAAATTTCTCCCATTTTATTAAAATGTCCCCAATCTTTAAATCCCTTAAAGCCGTGAGCGAAAACCACAATTGGTTTTGGTTTTGAATTATTCTTGTAAAAAAGATCAACGGTAATTGGTTTACCGTGTTTTGAATTAAGAATAATATTGGATTTCATTTGAATCATTTTTATCAATTAAAAAATGTAAAAGAATTATGAATTAAGTCTTTTCAAATTTTTGGCTATGAAATTATCATTAGGCAATTGTGCTTTTTGAATGCGTTGCGCATAGGTGATAGAATCGATAATTTCTTTTTGTTTTTCTTCTACTATTTTTTTCTGCACTTCAACCAATTCCTTTTGGGTTTCTATAATCAATTTCTGCTTTTGAGTTATTTTAAAACGATTATACATAAATCCGGCAAAAATCATAACTAATGCCAATCCGCCAAATAAAGCGTACTGTTGATTTTTTTTGGCTTTAATTTCTGCGCTTTGTTTAGCTAGCTCAGCATTTTTTACTTCACTTTCTTTGGCATGGGCTACCGAATCGGCTGCGGCTTGTTTTTCATATTCGTAGTTTAGTTGAGACTTGATAGAAGCTTTTCTTGTACCTTCATTCTGTATACTATCTTTCATCTTAATATAAGTTTCATAAGCATCCGCTGCCTTTTTAAAATCACCTTTACCCTTATAGGACTCATACAAAGAGAAAGAAGCGTTTCGCAAAAGTAAAGGGACATGAATTGCCCTTCCAATTTCTAAAACTTCTGAATTCAAATTTATTACTTTATTGAATTCTCGCCTTTTTAAATAGATCTTACCCATGTTGTTCTTACAAACTGCAATTCCGTTTCTATCATTCATTTCTTCCCTTATCTTTAAGGATTGATTCAAGTAATCCAGAGCTTTGTCATGTTCTTGCATGTTGATCATTAAAACACCTATATTGTTCAAGGTTCCGGCAATGCTTTCTTTAATCTTCAATCTTTTGGCTATTTCTAAGGACTTATTATAGTAAAGTAAGGCATCTTCGTAATTTGAATTTTTCTTAAATACATAGCCTAAATTATTATAACCTATAACAATAGCTGACGAATCTTTCATATCTAATGCAATTTTTAAACTTTTTTTCAAATATTTCAGTGCCGTTTCTGTTTCGCCCTGTTCCTGATAAATCAATCCTATATTGCCTAAGGTGGATGAAATTCCAATCTTGTTTCCCAATGCTTCCTCATATTTGAGTGATCTTTCATAATATTCTATTGCCTTTGAAATATTACCCATATTAGAATAAATTACAGCCATGTTATTCATACATCCGGCGGTGAATGTAGGTTCGTTGGTCTTTGTTAAATATTCCAATGCTAAAACATACATTTTCAAAGCAGTTACATTGTTCTTCATTTTATCATAACAATTGGCTATATTGAAATAAGAAAGTCCGATTTCTACATCCAACTTCAACTCTAATCTTATCTTTAAACTCTGCTCAAATATTGGAATGGCATTTTCGTAATCTCCTACTTCAAAAAGTGAATAAGCCAGGTTGTGTAATCCCAAAGCATGTCCGCTTCTATATAAAAACAATTCACGGCCAATTACTTTAACACTTTTCTCCTCAGAAAATCGTATAAGTTCTTTAGAAAATTCCTGCCATTCACCATCCGGCGCATTTTCACTCAATAGGCCGAGAGAATATAATTTCAAAGTATCATGTTTATTACTTTTAAGAATTGTTTTAAGTGAATCAATTTTATAAGTTTGGGCCGCTAGATTAAATGAACAAAATAAAATAAGAAAGAGAATAACAAAACCGAAACAGATCTTCTTCATCGCGTTTTTATTTATCCTATTATAAAAATATATAAACAGAGATACTGACATTTCAATATTTTCACATTTTTGTTCTTTGAATAAATCTTAAAATCATTCTATCTGAAGGTATGTGAGCTTGTTGAATCCTTTGGGCATAACGTATGGAATCCAATACTTCCTTTTGTTTTTCTTCAACCAACAACTTTTGATCTTCCACCTCTAATTTTTGCATTTCTATAATCAATTTCTGCTTTTGAGTTATTTTAAATCGATTATACATAAATCCGGCAAAAATCATCACTAATGCCAATCCGCCAAATAAAGCGTACTGTTGATTTTTTTTGGCTTTTATTTCTGCGCTTTGTTTAGCTAGCTCAGCATTTTTTACTTCACTTTCTTTGGCATGGGCTACCGAATCGGCTGCGGCTTGTTTTTCGTATTCGTATTTTAGTTGAGATTTAATGGATGCCCTTTTTGTAATTTCGTTTGAAACGGAATCACTCATTCTCACATACTGCTCATAATGTTCTAATGCCTTTTTAGGTTGTCCCATCATTTTTTCAATTAAATAAAGTTGATGTGCTGCATTAGCAATTCGTTCCGGCTGTCCAAGCTCTTTACCTAATTCTAAACTTTTGGTACAATAATATTTTGCTTTGGAATAAGACTTTAAAATGTAATATAAAGCGCCAATTTTATTATTGGTAATTGCTATTACTTGCTTATTTCCTAAACGCTCCATAATATTTAAACACTTTTCAAAATCTAGCAGTGCTTCATCGTAACGTTTTTCGTCACTCTTCATCGTAGCGGAAATATCATAAGAAAGCGCAATTCCTTCTTCATCATTTAATTCAAGTTTAAGTTTCAAACTTTTATCGGCATATTCTTTCGCCTTATCCATTTGTTTCAAACCATAATAAACAGATCCTATATTGGCATAAGTCCAGGCTACGCCTCGTTTATCTTTAATTTTTGTTCGGATTGCTACACATTTTTCAAAACAATCTAAGGCTTTGTTTAATTGATCTTGTCCTTTGTGCATCGCGCCCAAATTATTTAATACACGCGCTGTACCCGGTAAGTCATTAAGACTTTCATAAATCTTTAATGATTGATCAAGCATTTCTATAGCTTTGGGAATTTGACCTAAATCATCATATATAGATGCCAAATTTAAAAGAGAATTTGCCATCCCTTTCAAGTCGCCAATTTCTTTTTTAATGGCTATACTTTTTTCTAAAAAAGCCATAGCCTTCATATTTTCTCCGTTGGTGAGAAGTATACTGGCTATATTATTGTAATTAGCGGCAATACCTTTTTTGTCCTGAATTTCAAATTGAATTTTTATGCTTTTCTGAAAATAATCCTTGGCTAACTTCAAATCACCTTTGGTTCGATAATAGAATCCTTTATTATTTAATGCATTGGCAAAATAACCCTTGTATAATTTCTCCTGAACTTTATCGTTTTTAATAGTCTTTAGTTTATTCGCTGCTATTTCAAATAAAATTTCGTTATTCATCACCCACTTTTCTTCATCTTCATCTAATTCCACTAATAAAGATAATAAACGACATTTATCCGAATCATGTACAGCTTTTTTCAGTTCAATATTTAAGCTATCGCAAACTTGATTTTGACCATTAATTTGGTTTACCAACACGAAAACAAATAGCATAAATATTTTATAATGGAATTTCAGTGCTTGAGTTTGTTTAGATTTGATGATTCCGTCACCTTGAAAATACAATAATAAATCTTTGTAATAAAATCTTGTTTAAATAAGTTAATATCACATACCTAACATTTCATCTAATTCCTTTTCTGCCTCCTTAGAATAGGGCGATGGGGAATCCAAGTCCAAATTCATTCCCGCTCACACGGATTTGCAATCTGTGTTACTAATAATTTAAGAAATTGGAGATGATTTTTAGTATTTATAAAAAGGATAGAAAATATCCTTGTTCGAGTATTACTTCCCGATACATTAAATAACATCCTTTGTTTATCAGTGCTTTCAGAGGATTGAGGTACAATTTAGATACAAAAACCATATAATCCCCCCATACTACATCATACTTAATCACACTTCAATTTTGATGTAAAATTAGTATCGCATTATTGTTGTATAAAAATACAATTTGTTTTCTGATTTATTGTTTATTCGTATTAAAAAACATTAAATACTATGGAACAAAAATATCTAATGCACTTAACAGTTGAAGAATTTAAAACACTTTGTAAAGGAATTTTAGAAGAAACTATTTCTAAAGTTTTGAAAGAAATAGAGGACGATAAAATTACTCCTTATGAAAAGATAAAGACCGACACAATAAACGTACACGAAGCAGCAGAACTTACGGGATTTAAAGTTGCAAGTATTTATTCTAAAGTAAGTCGTAATGAAATTCCAACACTTGGACGTGGTCGCCCTTTAGTATTCAGCCGCAAAGCGTTAGAAAAATGGTTAAAGGAAGGAAAGCCTACTGTTATTGATATGATGTATGAAGATTGGAAAGAAAAACGAGAACAAAAAGGCAAAAAAACATTCTAACATTCCACTATATCAGCCTATTGAATACTATTGCGAAGTATATCACTTTTTTGCTTATATTTCGTCATATTTAATCCGATTTATTTAGCAAAAAGATGTCCAATGATTTAGAGGCTAAAGCCCGTATAAAAATAAATAAACTGCTTGAAGAAGCGGGTTGGCGATTTTTTGATACTAATGATGGTAAAGCCAACATACACTTAGAAAGCCATATAAAGTTTGATGATTTAGGAGAAGATTTTGAGAAAATAAAAGGTGGTTTCATTGACTTCCTATTGCTTGACGAATTTCAAAACCCTTTGGTGGTGTTGGAAGCCAAGAGCGAAAAAATAGAGCCATTATTTGCAAAGGAACAAGCCCGAAAATATGCAATCGCTCAAAAAGCACAGTACATCATTCTTTCAAATGGTAATGTACATTACTTGTGGAACTTGGAACAAGGCAATCCCGAACGCATTACAGCCTTTCCTACGCTTACTTCTTTACAGTCCTATAAATCATATCAGCCCGATAGCGAAAAACTCGTTAACGAGCCTATAAACGAGGATTTCGTTGCCTTAACACAGTTACCAAACTATAACGATTTTCCCGAATACCATAATGAAGCAAAAAAAGGGGAGTTTATTAAAACTCACAAACTTCGTTTTTTACGCTACTATCAAATCAATGCAGTTAAGAGTATTCAAGCAAAAGTTAAGGAAGGTAAAAAGCGTTTCTTATTGGAAATGGCAACGGGTACGGGTAAGACCCTAACGGCTGCTGCTGCCATTAAATTATTTTACAAAACGGGCAATGCTCGTAGGGTATTGTTTTTGGTGGATAGGCTTGAATTAGAAGAACAAGCCCGTAAAGATTTTAATACATATTTGAAAAACGATATTTCAACCGTTGTATATAAAGAAAACAAAAGTGATTGGCGAAAGGCTGAAATTGTAGTTACAACAATACAATCATTGTTAGTAAACAATAAATACAAAAAGTATTTTTCGCCTACCGATTTTGATTTACTGATTTCAGACGAAGCACATCGCTTATTAGGCGGTGGTAATAGCAGAGCCTTGTTTGAATACTTCTTGGGTTATAAATTGGGTTTAACGGCTACTCCAAAGGACTATCTTAAAAACTTAGATACCGAAAATTATGACGACCCAAGAGAGTTAGAACGCAGAATGTTGTTAGATACCTACACCACTTTTGGTTGTGAACAAGGTACACCTACATTCCGCTATACGCTTGTTGATGGTGCAAAGGATAAAATTCTTGTTCAACCAACAGTTGTTGATGCAAGAACAGACGTTACTACCAAACTTCTTTCAGAGGAAGGTTATAGTGTGTTGGTAAACCTTACCAATAACGAGGGCGAAGAAGTATCAGAAGAAGTTGTTTACAAGCAACGCAATTTTGAACGCAAGTTTTTTTCTGACGAAACCAACCGTGTGTTTGTTCAATCGTTTTTAGATAATGGTTTGTTAGACCCCATTAGCAAAGAGTTTGGAAAGAGTTTAGTTTTTGCAGTTAGCCAAAAACACGCTGCAAAAATTACACAGTTATTGAATGAGTATGCCGATAAAAAATGGTCGGGTAAATACAAAAGCGATTTTGCGGTTCAAGTTACATCAGTAATACCCGATAGTCAGCAAATGACAGTTGATTTTAGTAATGATAAATTACTTGGTTTTAGCCAATGGGGTAGCAACGATGATATATTAAGCAATTACAAAACAAGTAAAGCAAGAATTTGTGTTACTGTTGGTATGATGACAACGGGTTGGGATTGTCCTAACATTTTAAACCTTGCCTTAATGCGTCCAATCTTTTCTCCTACCGAATTTATTCAGATAAAAGGACGTGGAACACGAATACACACTTTTGAGTGCAAGGCAAAGAACGATATGGGCGAAGATGATGTGATTGCAGCGAAAAAAGAAACTTTTAAGTTGTTTGACTTCTTTGCAGTGTGTGAATTTTTTGAAGAAAAATATAAATACGACCAAGTATTAAAACTTCCTAATCCTAAAGAACCATCTGCCGAACCACCGCCTTATGTAGAGCCTACTCCTAAAAAAGATGGCTTTGATTACAAGGAAAATGATTTTATTTCAACCTTTCAAGAAACACACATTGGCTTTGAAGGAATGAAAGTAGATAGAATGTTCTTCCAACAGTTTGAAGATACAGTTAAGCAAGATGTTGATATTTTAAAGGCTATTGATGCGGGTAACATTGAGTCTGCAATGGGCTTAACGCTTGATAAATACTTAAACAAACCTTCTGAATTTTTTACCGTTGATAAACTGCGTAAGGCTTTGAAGATTGATAGAAAAGTATCATTGAGAGAAATTTTAGAACAAATTTTTTATGGCAACACCATTAAAGGCAAAGAGGAAACTATAACCGAAGAATTTGATAAATTCATTTCTACTGTTGATGTTGGCGATATAAAAGACATTGAAGCCCTACGTTATTTCTTTTTCGCTTATCTAACCGACCCAACCGTCAGAACAATTATTGATACGCAAGATTACACCGAGTTATATCATAACGCTACTTTGCCTATTGAGGACTTTAGTAGGGTTGATGATAAAATGCGTGAAACAATACCCTATTACATAAAAACATATTTACCATTAGACAAATTTGCTAACGCTTAGAAACTATGCTTGACGATAAAACAAAGAAGGATATAAATGATTGCCGTGATGTATTAGTTGGTAAAGTACCCGACCCTAAAAGCCAAATAGAACAAATTACTCTTGCCCTTATCTATAAATTTATGGATGATATGGATAGAGAGGCAGTTGAAAAATTTAAAGGTAAAGCCAAATTCTTTACGGGCGATTTTGCAAAGTTTGGTTGGAGAAAACTCTTTGACCCATCTTTGAGTGGTAAGGATATGCAAGAGTTGTATAGCGAAGCGTTAGAGAAACTACAAACCAATCCTAACATACCCGAATTTTTCCGCAACATTTTTAAAAATGCGTATTTACCATACAAAGACCCCGCTACTTTAAAAATGTTTTTAAAGCATATTAACGAGTTTGAGTATAGCCATAGCGAAAAATTAGGCGATGCGTTTGAATACTTGTTAAGCGTAATGGGCAGTCAAGGCGATGCGGGGCAGTTTAGAACACCTCGCCATATCATTGATTTTATTGCTGCGTGTTTAAACCCACAAAAAAACGAAACTGTAGCAGACCCCGCTTGTGGTACTGCGGGTTTTTTATTGAGTGCATACAAACATATTTTAAAACAGAATACTGATAAGCGTTTGGGAGATAAACTAACACCCGACCAACGCAAAAAATTAGCAGAGAATTTTGTAGGTTATGATATTAGCCCCGATATGGTGCGATTGAGTTTGGTAAATATGTATTTACACGGCTTTACCACACCCAAAATTTTTGAATACGATACATTGAGCAGTGAAGATAGGTGGGAAGAAACATTTGATGTGATATTGGCGAACCCGCCATTTATGACACCAAAGGGAGGAATACGCCCGCACAAAAAATTTGGAGTACAAGCCAACAAAGCCGAAGTTTTGTTTACCGATTACATTGCCGAACACTTAAATAAAAACGGACGAGCGGGTATTGTTGTGCCAAATGGTATTGTAGCAACATCCCAAACTGCTTATAAGCAATTACGTAAGTTGTTAGTTGATGATAGTTTAATTGCAGTTGTTTCTTTGCCCGCAGGTTGTTTTCAGCCTTACAGTGGTGTTAAAACAAGTATATTGATGTTGGATAAAGGTTTGATTAAAAAAAGCAATCATATCCTTTTTATTAAAGTAAGTAACGATGGCTTTGATTTAGGGGCGCAGCGCAGAGAACACGATAAAAACGATTTGCCGTTAGCATTAGAAGCCTTTAATGTTTATAAAGCAAGCATTAGTTCGGGCAAAGCATTTGATGAAGAAAAATATAGTAGTATTTGTACTTTAGTTGAAAAAGAAAAAGTATTAATAAATAATGATATCGTTCTAAGTGGGGATAGGTATATAGAAGGAAAAGCAACACTAACAGAATTTGAAATTGTTAAAATAAGTGAAGTAGTAGATTTTAAAAGAGGCACATCTATTACAAAAAAAGATGTTACCGAAGGAGATGTTCCCGTAATTGCGGGAGGTCAGCAGCCCGCTTATTATCACAATAAAATAAATAGAGAAGCGGGCGCAATAACTATTAGTTCTTCGGGTGCTTATTCGGGATTTGTGGCATATCATAACTATCCAATATTTGCTTCCGATTGCTTCACCATCGCATCTAAAAACAAAGAAATATTAAGTGATAAATATTTGTTTCATATTTTAAAAAGCAAGCAACTTGAAATATATGAAATGCAAGAAGGAGGTGGACAGCCACATATTTATCCTAAGAACTTTGATAATTGGGAAATCCCACTCCCACCTCTTGAAATACAAGATCAGATAGTTAAAGAAATTGAAGGCTATAAAAAAATTATTGAAGGCGCAAAAATGGTGCTTGATAATTACAAACCTACCATTACAATCAAACCCGAATGGGAAATGGTGGAGTTGGGGGATGTTTGCGAAAAAATAACTGACGGTACACATCACACTCCAACTTATTTTGATAAGGGAGTTGTTTTTCTTTCATCAAAAAATGTTACAAGTGGTAAAATTGATTGGGATAAAATAAAATACATTGATGAAAAGCAGCATATTCAAATGCAAAAACGAGTTTCACCTAAATTAAACGATGTCTTGCTTGCTAAAAACGGAACAACGGGTGTTGCTGCTTTAGTTGATAGAGATATTACCTTTGATATTTACGTCAGTTTAGCATTACTAAGACCATCACACAAATTATTACCAAAATATCTTTTACATTGCATTAACTCAACACAGTGTAAAAAGCAATTTAATGAAAGACTAAAGGGTGTTGGTGTTCCAAATTTGCATTTAAAAGAAATCAAAGAAGTTCTAATCCCACTTCCAAGCAAAGAAGAACAGAAACAAGTTGTTGAAATAATTGAGTCAGAACAACAATTAGTTTTAGCAAACAAACAACTCATTACCATTTTTGAGCAAAAGATAAAGGATAAAATAAATGAGGTTTGGGGTGTAAAGGAGGAAGTGGAGGCGTAAAAAATAATATGAATAAAATAATAAGAATATTAAGTTATAATTTGAACTTAAGCCGAGATGGTGGGGTATTAAGATATAAAATTATTTATTTAAGGGATTACTACCCGAATTACAACATTGATGACGGAGATGAAATTGATACAGAAATATTCAATTATTTTTCGCAGAAAGGATATACGCAATTATTTTGGGAATACGCATCTTTATATAATGGACAAGACATCAGCTCAAGTATAAATGGATATTGCCCCAAAAACATACCGTTAACAATAGCGGCTAAAATAGAAGTTAGTTCCTTAACAACGTATGAGTTAGATAATTTACAAAACAGTGGACAATCTTTTCCCGACCAAAATAAATTAGTTACATTATACTATAGATGTAATGTAAATGAACAGCATCCAAATTGGGTTCTTCTTCCTACGAGTATAAGAATTTCAATAGATTACAAAATTTATATTCACTTGGCGAAAACTATTTATCCATTCGTTTAACATACTTCATAAAATAGGCTTTTGATTAAAAAAGCCCAATAAATAATAAATGAGCGAATTTAAAGTCACAGCAAAAGAAATTGAAGATGCTACCATTGAAGCAATTTATTGGTGGAATAGAACGGAGTTCCATTATAACAAGTATTTTACTAAAATTGACATAATCTGCAAGGATAAAGAATTAAAAAACTTTTTTAACCGAACCATTTTTGAAGTTTTTTTAAAAGAGTATTCAATACGAAGAAATCTAAACTCAAAATATCAAACCGTTGATAAATTTTTAGATGATTTGGTTAAAATGGGTTTTTTTGCAGAAGTTAAACGTAGCAATGCGGATATTACAATCATTGATAACACAAGTGCTAAACTCAAAAGTAAAGGAAGCGTTACAGTAAAAGAAACAAAATCGCTTTTAAGTAAAATAGCCTTTTTAGTGAACCCAAGTGTTTTTGCACTATATGATACCCTTGCTAAGGCTTCACTTTGGAAAATTGTTGCTGAAAGCAAGTTGGTTCAAAGAAAAGATTTAGAAAGTTACAATGGCTATTATCGCTGTTTTGAAGAATTGTTAAGCCAAGTAAAAAAACAAAAGCATTTTGCTAAAGCCAATAATATATTAGAGAAATTTGATGGAACAGAGGCACATTATTATTTTACAAATAATAAAAAAGCGTTTGAGTTAAGAGTTGTAGATAAACTTTTGTGGATTAAGGGGCAAGTTGCGAGTGCAAGAGAAATAAATAATGAGCAATATATTAAACTGTTAAAATTAAAATGACAGTTAAAGATGCAAGGGATGTTTTAGAGCAAGACGCAATTGGTTTAACAGATGCAGAAGTTCAAGAGATAATTGATTGGCTTAATATGATGGCTGATATAGCGATTGAGGCGGTTGAGAAAAAGTAATTAAATGTAAATGGTAAAAGATATAATTTTATGGAATTAGAAAATGACACTATTAGGTTATTATTAGGATATGAGAATTTTTATCATACAACATCATTGGAAAATTCTGTTAAAATTGATTTAGAAGGATTACTGCCAAATAAATACCCCGATTTTCAATATCTATCTTTTGCTCCTCGCAAAGACGCTTTTATATGCCTTTGTCCTTATGCCAAATTGGAAGGATGGAAAAGTACACTTAGAGATATGCATAATGATATAGTAGTTTACTCAATAAAAGCTGAAGATATTGTAAAAATGGACATAGGCTTTGATTGGACAATGCAAGGTATTCATACAATAATAGATAAGCCGCAACCAATTCAATTTGAACAATCTTTAAAAAAACTTGGAACAATCGTAAGTTTCCAACACATACCACCCAATCTTTTAAATAAATTATAATAAATCCTTCAATGCCAATAATTGAATATAATGAAATAGAAACATTCGTTGGTGAAAATTCGCCAATTTGGAAAGACTTGTTGTTGTCTTTAGGCGGTGTCGTTGTTGGTTTTACCTTATCAGAATCAGCATCGTGGATTCGTGAGTGGAAGAAAAAGCAAAAAATTGGAACATCATTTGATTTTGAAATTACAGCATTAAGAGAGCCGTTAAAGAATCAAATTGGCGATATAAAAGATTTGAAGTCTGTCGTTGTAAAATACGAAAATGTTTCTCCTTCCCTTTTTATATTTAAAAACCTTGAGTTTGTTAAATCATTAGATAGGAATATAGTGTCAGAATACTTCAAGTCTAAACACGGTGAAAATAATCTTAAACGTACACGAGAAATATACAATACTTTGTCTGTGGTAGAAGCAGAAATGGAACGTTATAATAAGTTTTATGAGGAGTTTAATATAAAGTTGAGTGCCAATTATCATTCTTATAGAATGATTCTCACAGAATACTCTCGTAATTTAGTGGATTATGATTTATTAAATTCAAGTCAACAAAATAACGACACTTATATAATTTCAATAACAACTTTGTTTCAACAAACAGTTTTCAGCGGGGGTGCTATTTCCAACATTATGCCATTTGAAAAGTCATTTCATATGCCGATTTTAAATCTTAATATAAAAGCACACGGGCATCCTTTCTGCGAAATAAGTTCACGTCATAATCAGTCAGCACTTGATGTAATTATGAATGTTAAAATAGATACTGAATCATTTTTGAGCAAACTTGATAATATTGAAAAGTCGCTTAAAAATTGCTATGAAAGAATTTATCAAGAAAAACTTTAATAAACATTTAATTTAATAACCAAACTATCGTTCGGTTTTTTGATACTGTATTTCGGGGGGAGGTTGAGTGGGTTTATAGGGTATTTTGATGCATCCTATTTATTTGGGGGAGTATTTTTGATATACGACTCTAGCGATTGAAAAACACCATTACCTTCGGCTAACTTTTTTCGTTTGTTAGCCTCACGCATAACATAACCACTTGTAGGTCTTGGATTACTATCCTTTCTTCCTTTCGGTCTGCCAAGCAATTTACCTTTAGCCTTAGCCCTTGCAATTCCCTCTATTGTTCTATCTCTAATAATACTTCGTTCAAATTGTGAAAATGCAGATAAGATGTGAAATTGCAATTCTCCCGCAGCAGTTGAGAAATCTAAATTTTCACTTATGGAAACAAATCCAACTTTCCTTTTTACTAATTCCTCAACATCATTTATCAATTCAGACATTGAACGAGCAAAGCGATCAAGTTTAAATACCACAATGGCAGAGTATTCTCCTTTTCTAACCCTATTCAACAAGTCTTGCTTGATTGGTCTTGTTTTACGTGTGCTTTCAACTTCTTCAAATAAGTCAAATTTGTACAGTTTATCTGTCGCATATTGCAACAGTTTTGTTAATTGATTTTCGTTCGTTTGCTTATTGGAAGATACTCTGCAATATATTGCTACCTTTTTTGCTTGTGTTACTGTTTCATTATTTTCCATTGATTGCTGATTTTAATTCGTTAAACCCTCTTACTGTTGATGCCAAACCTTTAAATGCTTTTCCAAGCAGATATAGTGATAATACGCCTATCCCAACGTAAACTGCCGTTTTGAGTGCTTTATTACTCTCTACTACTTGCTTGAACTCTTGGAAATTTGTTTTTATTTTTTCGTTCATTTTCTTCTTTTATGTATGTTATAACTTTATCTGCAATAAACATCCCTAACAAAACACCACCTACAATAAGTATTGCATTTAGCGCCTTGTTTTTGCCTTGAAGCGCAGAATTTGCGGCTTGTAATTCAATTATTGGTGGTGGAATTGGGTTCGCTTGTATGGTTGTAAAATCAATCATTTTTAATAATTTTTATTTGTTCGTTACCTAAATAAACTACCGTATATTGATATATGGCGTAATGATTTTTACCATCGTGTACGTTAACGTGATTATGAACGGTGAAATTAAAACCTTTGCCCAAAAGAAACTGCTTGTGAAATACCGCTTCTTTTTTTCCTATCATAATTTCATTGCATATTCTATGGTTAATATGTAACGGCTTATTTATAAAAGCCGAACTATGCCTTAATTCATTTGCCTTTTTATTGTGATACGTAATTCGGTTAGCAGAATTGGCAAAAACTTGATTGATTCTTTTTGGAGAAAATGTTTCGCCCGTCAGTAAATCTTTTCTTATCATTATTTGTTTTTTATACAAATATAGTTTGTGTTGTAATGCTTGTCAATGAAGCAAATTAGCGAAATATGAAAAATGTGAGTTAATGTGTTTTAATACAATTTAAATGCACTTAAATGTTTTTAACATACGATTAACATTCGTATTTATACGCTTTACATATGTAATAAAACGCATTTATATTTTTGAAATATGCATTACGTTGTATCATCAATACCGAAAAAACGGTTTTTATCAAGTGAAAGAAGATAATCGGCAAGGTCATACTTTTGTTCTTTGTCTTGTGCCGAAGCATTTTTTTCTAAATAATCTGAAACCGTAATATTGAAAATAGAGTTAAAATACTTCGCTTTATCAAACCATAAATTATATGCACCTAAGTCGGGAAATAAAACTACACCTCGTCCTTTTAATGCTTTAATTTTATCATAAGTAAGATTACTGATACCACCCGTTGCCATCCAAATAAAGTTTGGAAAAAATATGCTTGCGATAATTGCGGTTTTTTCGCTTTCAACAAGTGCAATCGGCTTGTTGGGGTATAGATTAAGCAAATGCTCTCCAAACAAACATTTACTAATGTTCTCGTTAGGTATGTTTAATTTGTTATGTACCCAAGTGATGTGATTGTACGGTTCTTTAATACGCTTGCCATTATGTTTGTTATAAAGCATTATTTTGCCCGTTCTTACATTATTGATGTAATCAATATACCAAAACACGTTAGCACCATACCATTGCTTAGAACTGCCAATTTTGTATAAATCAATCAGCCCATCTGTAACTTCATTTCCGAATTGCTGCTTTAGGAAACTTACTAAATTGTTTGCTCGGTTCTTTTTAAGACTTTGTGGTAGATAGTGAGAAGGTATGAATTGAATTTTTACTTCCTTCCGTTCGGGTACGTTATAAATAAAATCTGATTTTGATTGAAGGTTTGGTAGAAATGTTTCTGAACACGAATGGCAATAGCCAAATTTGACACAATTCTCAAACGGTACGAATTTCCCATCTTTATTACTCTTGCCGCACGGACAAGTTTCAACCTTAAAACGGTTTTTGCTATTTAGTTTTAATTTTATGTCAGTCATATGTTATGAATTGAATGGTTGTAATTGTAGCCGCCTATATAAGGGGTTGCAATGATGCAACGTTTGTAAATTCACTTACAAAGGTTTTTACAGTTACAAAGATTTTATTAAAATTATTTATCCGATTCTTCTTGCTCATCAGTCTGATTATCCGTAGGAGCAATAAAATACTTTATTGCCTTACTGCTCTTATCTTTTTCCAAGTAGCAGTCTTTACCGTTATGGTCTTGCAGTGTCATTTTGGTTTGGCAAATTTCTTTAAGCCTATCTTCTAAAGTCTTTTCCGAAGCCCCCAATTCCTCCATCAATTTATCCAACAG
Organism: Sphingobacteriaceae bacterium; assembly: GCA_016715905.1. NCBI lineage: Bacteria > Pseudomonadati > Bacteroidota > Sphingobacteriia > Sphingobacteriales > Sphingobacteriaceae > Sphingobacteriaceae bacterium. The sequence continues at coordinate 671,593 of JADJXI010000004.1, forward strand.
TTCACGTCTTAACACTTGTGAGCCATCACCTAAATACATTTCTAAATGCTCACGGACTACATTTAGGTCAGCCTTTTGTTTTTTTCCATTCATAACCACTTGTATGTCGTCAGCATCTGCTAAAATCAATCCTTTCTGTTCTTCAGAATATTTGGCATAGAAGGGAATGTGTCGGGCGGTACTGCGGCATTTCAAATACCTTATTTTTATTAAGTCAGTATCATTGTTGTTAGAATCCTTTTCATAGGAAACTTGCATTACTGTACTTGCCTTATTCATTAACTCAGTTCCAAAATGACCTCTTGCTTTTTCACTCTTAGGATTTTCGTGAATGAGGCAAAGGAATACAACATCGTGTTCATTTATCGCCACGTTCATTAGGTCAATTAACTCCATACTTTTATCAGTCTTATTAAAATCCTCAATACAATCAGTTGATACGTCTAATACAATAAAGAGAGGGTTTTTCGTTTCTTGCTTCAGTAGTTTTAAATACTCGTCCAATACGCCAAAACGCTCCTTTCTTGGTATCTCTAAAAGTGAAATATATTTAAAGTTGTATGGGTGGTCGTGTTTTTCATATCCCGCCTTCATTTGAATAGACTGCAAAGCAAAAGGAAACTGTTCAGATTGATTCCTTTCAGTATCAACATAAACTACGGTATTGTTTGCATCAAAATTCTCACGTTTGTAACCTAATAATTCATTATTGCAGCCGTTTATTTTCAACATTGCAGCACAAATAAATTCTGCTAATCGGCTTTTATGTACTCCCGCTTGACCTTGTATAACATTGATGGTATGAGGAAATATAATTGCGTTACCGTTTTGCCTTAGAATAGGGTTTGAAAACTGTATATCCCGTTCTTTTATTTTTTTAATTTTTTCAGCGGTCATAATTATTTTTTTTAAAAAGTCAGAAGGTTTATTCAATGTGTTGGTTACACGTTCAACTTCTTTTTGCAATCCTTCGGTAGTAATACCATTTTCTTTAATAGCATCGTTCGTAACGAGCCCGTTTTGTTTTTCGCTCATTATTTCTTGCTTTTATAGGTTTCTACTTCCTCGTTTATTTCGTCAAGGCTTTTTACTTTTCTTTTAGCAACATACTGCTCCAATTCCTTTTTTGAAAAAAGGAGTTTACGTTTACCGCTTCGGTAAAAAGGTAAATCCCCCTTTTCTGCCTTAGAGTAAATTGTGTTCAGTTTGAGTTTAAGAAAAGATGCTGTTTGTTCAGCGGATAGGAAATCCTCGTCCATATTAGGCTCATTAGAGGATTTGCCTTTTAATAATTGTTCCATTGCTTCTTTGGCAGCGGAACGGACTACCACGTTTATGTGGTGGTAGATTTGCGGTAGCAACTCGGCTACTGTGACTTCTTGTTTGTTCATTTGTCTTGATTTTAATTGTTATTATTAAATACAAGGCAAATGAACTCAATAGTAAAAACCCAATTATGTTCCCTTTTATAAAGGGGACATAATGGGGACATACTTTTTATTCTATGGGGTATTATTTTCTATCTTGTGGCAAAATATATTTGGCAAGTTCAATCAAAATTCGCTTAGATTTAGGTGGCTCCCTATCACTATTCTTCATTACTCCGTGAATAGTGCTAAAAACTAATGATTCAGCCTTCCCATTATCTCCAATAGTAACATAACAATCTGTTATCCATTGAGCCAACACCTTATAAGAAGCAACATCAATTAAAGCATTATAACGTAACCTTTTAAATAATTCTGCTAATTGATTATCTTGACCATTAAAAACAAGTGGGACGGTAAATTCATTCTTGAAAATCAAATTATATAATAGTTGTTCTTGACCTTCAAAAAAACAATTCAATTTTTCAGAAAGAATTTTGGCAAACTGAGCATCCATTTTTACTACTCGCACTTTTGTTTCCATTGGTTGAATTGCAATCTCAACTTCTGAATTTTGTGATTCACTAACTTCTTTTTCTTCAGTTTCATTAGTTATAGGCACTTCAGATGCATCATAAGCCTTGTTTATCATAAACACTCTATTTCTTTCAAGCCAATTAACAATTTTTTCCAATCTTTTTCTCTCAAAAGGAAGGAGTCTTGCTTTAACAAAATCATATGTAACAAATTCTATCAGTCCGATAAAATTATCCCTTTCAGCATAATAATTACCCATAAACAACACAGATTGATAGGATAGTAAAGGTTCTATTTTGTAGATATCAATAGTCAATATTTTATATCCCAAGTAACTGCAGTAAATGTTATAATTGGAAGGAATAATAAAATTCCTATGTTTTTGGTGTTCAGTTAAATCAAAATCATCTTCTTTAAATTGTTTTATAAGAAGTTCTTCTTCTAATTTAATAAACTCTAAATCCTTTAATTGTTCGGGGACGAAATCAATATTTTTTAGATATTTTTCCTTTAGTTTGTCAAGTGTTTCAAAGGCATCAACATCGTAAACGTGTCTTACAACTGTTGGAAAATTATATTCTGTTGGCTTCATAATTCAATATCAATTAAGTTAGCAGCATTTATTTTTGTTTCTGTTAATACTTTGGCGTAAATCATTGTTGTTTTAATGTTTTTATGCCCTAACATCTTAGAAACAGTAAAGATGTCTGCCCCTTTATTTAAAAGCAAGGTCGCGTAGGAATGCCTAAAGTTATGTAGGCTCGCTTTTTTGCTAATACCCGCTTTCAAAATCCATCTTTTCAATTTATCATTATTGCTATCAGAATACTTTAACCCTTCAAACACTCTTTCTGAATGTTTACCTCTTTCACCAAGAAGTGTAACTGCGGTTTCACTTATTGGGTGCATTATAACGTCAACGGTCTTCTTTTGAATAATGTGAAGAAAATGACCACTTGCTGTTTTTTGTATATCACCCCACGTTAAGCGTTCAATATCAGACCACCTTAGCCCCGTTAAGGCTGAAAAAATTGCGACTTTTTTAAGGCTTCTAAATCACATTCTGTCTTTACCAAAAGTTGCAACTCTTCTTGAGTGAAAAATTCACGCTTAGTTTCTTTTTGTGGAATTGCCTTAATATGACGTAAAGGATTTTCATTAAGCAAACGGGCATCAAATGCTTCGTTAATGGCACAACGAAATTTATTGAAGTAACTAAGTGCAGAGTTTTGTGATAAACGCAATCCTTTCACTGTATTCAATCGGTTTGCTTGTAAAAGGTATTCTTTGAACTTATTACAAAAGTCCTCTGTTAAATCGCCCATTTTACACTTGCCGCTCGTAAATGATTTTAAGTAATGTAATGCACTCAACCAATTACCATAATTGCCATCACTTTCTTTACGCTTTTCACACAAGCCTTGAAAGAAGTCTATAAAATCTCGTTTTTTATTTTGCGAGTTAAAAATACCATCTTGTTCATTAAGTATATCTTTTTCTCTTCTGTTTTTTAAACCTTCTGCAAAAACAAGATTCTCCTTGTTGTGCAGTTTCTCCTCTTGGGTTTTTGGTTTTTCATAAACATATCGGTTAAGATATTCTCTGCGGGTAAACTTTCCATCACCTCCTTTAATTGGAGGATAAAAATCCAAGTACAAACTTTGTTTGCCATTGGCTATTTTCTTTTTTCTTAAATGCACTCCCATTTTCTATTTTATTAAATTATTTATTACTTGTTTCTTTATTATCACTTTCCCTCCAAGTTTTGAAGGCTTAATGGTTTTGTTTTTAATGTATCTGTACAAACTCATTCTGCTAATACCGAGCAGCAAACACGTTTCTTTTATACTTAAAAAATCCTTTGATTGAATTAACTGCATATCAATCCCTACTGACTTTTGATATTCTTGTACTTGTGCTTTCTCAACCTTCTCATTTTTCTTATTTAACTTGTATGCTTTACTTGCACATTTATGTGAGCAAAATTTTGTAACCGTAGTTTTTGCAATAAAACCTTTATTGCATTGTAAACAGATTTTAGGTATTGTTATGTTGCTGCTCATTTAGTATTATGTTGTATAATTTTGTAACATAATGTAACAAACTGTAAATGTTTTGAATTAAAATAACCAAAAAATTGTACCCCGTTACATCAAGGTACAACAAAGATACAATAGTTTAATTGGTTAATGCAAATAGATAGGAGTAAAAAGAAATCAACAAACACTCTGAAAGTGTTGATAATAAAGAGCTTAGTGTGATTAAGTGTTGTTTATTCGTATAGACTAATACGGTGGCTACTTTCCGATACAAAACTTAGTAAAAATAGAATCAAGCAGGTCTTCGTTAGTAACCTCTCCGGTAATTAAGCCCAGTTCATTGAGGGCATAACGTATTTCTAGGGCCAGTAAATCGCCGGATAATTGATTATCCATGCCTTCTTTTACTTTTAATAAAGCATTTAAAGCATTTTTTAAGCTGTTGGCATGGCGGGCGTTGGTTACAATCGTATCGCCGGTATTTACTGTTCGGCTATCGAATAATTCTATCAATCGGGTTTTGAGCAATTCAATATTTTTATTCTCTTTGGCTGAGATATAAAGGAGCTCGGGATAATCGCTAAATTCTTCTCTCAACTCCTTCTCCCCTTCTACATCAATTTTATTGGCCACCAAAACTAATTGGGAATTTCCTATATGTTCTTTTAATAGTTCTATTTCATTTTTTAAATCGCCGCTGCTTATTTCATGCGAGTCAAACAAATAAATAATAATGGCCGATTTGCGTATGGCTTCAAAAGCCTTGTTCACTCCTATTTGTTCAATTACATCCGTAGTGGTTCTAATGCCTGCTGTATCAATAAATCTAAATAAAACGCCATCAATGGTTATTTCGTCTTCAATGGCATCACGCGTAGTGCCGGGTATTTCGCTTACTATGGCTCTTTCGTCTTCCAGTAACAAATTCAGTAAGGTAGATTTGCCGGCATTGGGTTTTCCTACAATGGCTACCGGTATTCCGTTTTTAATCACATTGCCCACTTCAAAGCTTTCAATTAATTTTTGAAGCACTTTTAAAATATCCTGTATGAGCTTATACAAATCTTTTCTGCTGGCAAATTCTACATCTTCTTCGCTAAAATCCAATTCCAATTCAATTAAAGAAGCAAATGAAATTAAATGATCGCGCAGTATTTTTATTTTGGAAGAAAATCCTCCCCGCATTTGCTGCATGGCCACCTGATGCGACAAGGCCGAATTACTATTCACCAAATCTGCTACGGCTTCAGCCTGACTCAAATCCACTTTTCCATTTAAGAAGGCACGCAAGGTAAATTCGCCGGGCTCCGCTAATCGAGCGCCGGCGTCTAAAAATATTTGTAAAAGTTGTTGTTGAATAAAAGTAGAACCATGGCAGGAAATTTCTACACTATCTTGTCCGGTATAGGAAAAAGGATTTTTAAAAACACTCACCAATACTTCATCCAAAATAATATCTCCATGTTTGAGGATTCCAAAATGCAGGGTGTGCGTTTTTTGAGTTTGGAGATTAATGGCTTTGCCCTTTTTATTAAATAAAAATTTTTGAACCAGCTGGAATGAATCGGGTCCGCTAATCCGCAGTACGGCAATAGCGGCACTACCATGCGCGGTAGCCAAAGCAATAATAGTATCGTGTGGATTGAAATTCACTACTTAAATGTAACAACAATTTTCTTGTTTAAACAATTATTTGGATGATTTTAACTTGCCCAGCATTTTTTCGATGTACTTTTCGCTGGCCATTAAAGAGCGTTGTATTCGCGTGGCGTACACAATGGATTCTGTTACTTCCTTTTGTTTTTGTTCAACCAGGGCTTTTTGTTTTAAGATGATCAGATTCGCTTTTCTTTTTTCCTGCAAACCCCGATAGATGAAAAAAGTAAACACTAATACAGCCAATAGAATAATAGAAAAAGAAACAAAAATAATTTTATTTCTGGCTCTTTCATTTTCTTGTTTTTGCAGAAATAATTTTTTTTCATTTGAAGCAATCAATTTTAATTCACGTTCACGGGCTTCCATTTCAATCTGATGCTTTTTCTTCATGGTTAATTGCTTAGTTTCATCATTTGAAATACTATCGCGCATGGTTATGAAATTTTTATACATTTCGTGTGCTTTTTTATAATCGCCTTTACGAACATATAACTCATTCAACTCTTGGTAGGAATCTTTTAAATGAGTTGGACTTTGCAGTTTTAAAGCCGCCTCAAAAGCCGCTTTAGCATACTTTTCAAAAAGGGGAATGTTATTAATTCCTTTATAAAGTTGTGTAAGTGCATTAAAATTATTAAAAATATATTCAATATCACCTAATTTTTCAGAAATCTCCAAGGATTTTAAAAAATTTTCTTTTGCTTTCTCGATTTGTTGAGTACCCATATAAACATTTCCGAAATTATAATATGACATAGCAATTCCCGCCATTTCTTTTAAATCCAAACGAATGGCTAAACTTTGCTTGTTTAATTTCAAAGCTTCTTCAAATTCGTTTTTTCCACTTGCGATTATTGCTAAATTGTTGTATGCTAAAGCTTCCAGACTTTTATCACCGGCCTTGCGCGCGGTGGTTAAACACTTTTCAAAATACAGTTTAGCATCTTCTTTTAGATTTTGCTGATGGTAAATGATAGCTATATTGTTATACGACTGTGCCATACCTTTTACATCACCAAACTCTTCTCTGATTTTTAAACTTTTTTGATGGTAATACAAACATTTGTCTACTATACCTTGATGAATATAAGAAATAGCCAAGTTGTTATAGGTTTCGGCAAGTCCGTTCCTATTATTTTCAGTTATTAGAATTTTTTCGCATTGATTAAAAATATGAATAGCAGAATCAACCTGGCCTATACCTAAAAAAGACGCTCCTAAAGCATTTAAAGAGCCTAATTTCTTTTCATTTTTTAAAGAATCCAAAATGGTGAACGCTTTTCTGAAATAAGGAATAGATTCTTTTATACCAAAATACCGATAATATAAATTTCCGATTCTATGATTAACTAATCCTTTATAATAGAATAATTTGTTTTTAATGGGCGAAGGTGCCTTTAATTTACTTGCAATTACATTTAAACTTTGATTATAACTCAATAAAGCTGAATCAGGTTGATTTTTGGTCTGTAAATTAGCTATTTGAATGAGTTTTTTTACATAAGAAGTATCGTTGGTTTCTTTTAGTAATACTGTCCGCAAACTATCAATTTTACTTTGCTGTGCATGTATAAGCGATGAAAATAAAAACACAAGGAATAGATATTTTAATTTTGAATTTGCCGTTAACATGATGTTTCTTGTTTCTTGTTTCTTATTTTTTATTTTCTTTTATCCATCTTTCCACTAACAACTCCCCCGTTTCAACACTTTGTATACACCAGTTTAAATACACATCCTTCATTTCTTCTGCTTCTAATCCATAAGCAGGCACGTGTTTTCTTATCTTATTACTTAATTCGTACATACACAAGGCAGCACTCACACTTATATTAAAACTTTCGGTAAAACCATACATGGGAATTTTAACAAACTCATCCGCTTCTTCTTTAACCGCATCACTAATTCCTTCTAATTCTGTACCGAAAACTAAAACAAATTTCGAATCTACATTTAAGTCGGTAATCACCTGCTCATTTTCATGTGGTGTGGTGGCAATTATTCGAAATCCATCGGTTTTTAATTTCCTTAAAATTGCTTTCACATCGTAATCCGGTTGAATAATGTGTTTATGCAGGGTTAACCAATTGCTGCTTCCTAAGGCAATTTCATCGCTTATTTTTACTTGATTTCTGTCTTGTATAAAATGTACATGTTGTACGCCAAAACAATCGCAACTTCTTAACACAGCGGCGGCATTGTGCCCCTGAAAAACATCTTCCAATAGCACATGCATATGCCCCATTCTGGCAGTCAACACTTCTTTAAACCTGGATAGTCTTTTTTCGGTAATAAATTGTTCCAGGTATGTAATTAACGCGTTACGATCTTCCGGTTTCATTTGCAATGGCAAAGTAAACAAATTTGTTTGAGAGTATAAACTTATATGTATATTTGCAGTGCATTTGGTTTACGGTTGTATTAAATAGCCGGAATTAAAAGGGAATAAGGTGAAAATCCTTAACAGACCCGCTGCTGTAAGTTCTGTAAAAGTTTAACATTCACAAGCCACTGTTTGCCTGAGGCAGACGGGAAGGCGTTAAACAAGAACGAGTCAGAAGACCTGCCAATGCATTAAATACTGAAGTTCCCGGGGACATGGAACAAAAGTAAAATGAAGAAAAAACGTAAACATATTACTTCTTATTTAGGCTTAGGTTTAGTGATTGGCCATTTCACTACCGTTCAGGCACAGGATACTATACAACTGCGGACCGTAGAAATAACCAATGAAAAAACGGAGCTATTTACCCAAACCAAGAAAATTGAAAAGTATGACTCCATAACCAAAAGCAATTTTGTTTTTCAGTCGCTGGGCGAAATGTTGGCTCTCAATTCCTCTATTTATATTAAATCATATGGGCCGGGTGCCCTTTCAGGAACCAGCATGCGCGGAGGTAACGCTTCGCAAACAGCAGTACTTTGGAATGGAATAAACATTGTAAATCCTTTAGTAGGTCAAAGTGATTTAAATTTATTACCGGTTTTATTGTTTGAAGACTTAAAAACAGAATATGGTGGAAGCTCCGCGGTATGGGGAAACGGTGCAGTAGCCGGTAGTATACTATTAGATAATTCTTTTGATTATAATCGGGGATTAAAAACCGAGGTTAATCTTTCTAAAGCTAGTTATAACACGGTAAAAATGTCGAGTAAAATCAATTATAGCACGCAAAGGTTTTCCACTTCCACTAAATTTTATCTCACTAATTCGCACAATAACTATTTATTTAAACCGGCCTTAACAGAAAAAGACAGTTTAATAGAATTAAATAATGCGGCATTTAGTATAAAAGGAATTATGCAAGAGCTGCGTTTTTTCATTAAAGAGAATCAGCTGTTAGAAATACATTGTTGGGCAGATGAAGCGTACCGACAATTACCCACATATAATGAAATACAAACGGCTAATGCTTTTCAAAAAGATGAGAATTTCAGAACCAACATTCACTGGAAAAAAAAGAAAAACAAATGGACCAATCAGGTAAAAGGCGGATTTTTACATAATGTGTTTATTTACGACAATGCCAATTCCCGCACACACACGTATAGCAAAGCCCTAAGTGGAATTTTAGAATCGGAAAATTACCTGGCGTACAAGCCAAATTCAAAATTACTTTTCGGGACTAATATTAATTTTTGCGAAGGAATAAGTGATGCCTATTTAAAAAGAGAACAATTGAATAAAATTTCATTGTTAATGGGCAATCATAGTGTTTTTTTTAATTCTAAATTAATAGTAGATGGGAATATAAGACAGGAATTTTTTAATACCGGCAACAAACCACTAACGGGGAATATTGCTTTGAGTTATTTACCAACAAATAATATTAAGCTCAGTGTAAACAGTGCTAAAATTTACCGACAACCTACATTAAATGAATTATACTGGTACCCCGGTGGACAAATAAATTTAAAACCCGAAGAAGGTTGGTCGCAGGAAGGGAATATAAACTACATTTTTAAATCACAAAATTTTATGGCAGAAATCAATGGGGCCATTTATAGTCGAAATATTAATAACTGGATACTTTGGTTACCCGGCACTAACGGTTCGCCTACTCCATTTAATATACAAAGTGTTTGGAGTCGAGGAACAGAAAGTAAATTAAAATTGGTTCACCAGAAAAATAAATGGCTATTTTCCACGCAATTGACCACTGCTTACACCCTTTCTACGGTTTTAAAAAACGAACAGGAAAACAGTGAAAATGAAGGTGCACAGTTAATTTATACCCCAAGATATACCGGAAATGCAAACGTAATTTTAGCATACGGAACTTTATCGTTTAACTATAACCAAAATTATACCGGATACAGATTTACGCTAAGTGATAATAGTCAATGGCTAATGCCCTACTCTTATTCTGACATTCGCATTTCCAAATCCGGACAACTCGGGGAACAAACCGGGTTTAGCTTTTTTCTGGCCGTTCTTAATTTATTTAATGAAGAATACGCTATTATTGCCGGGAGACCCATGCCACTTCGCACTTATGAAATAGGAATTAAATTGAATACACAATCAAAAAACAATAATAAAATAACTAATAATTAAGCCTATGAAAAAAACACTACTCACCATGGCCGTTGCTTTAATAACCGGCACTTTTTCAGCTCAATCCATTTTAGCTGATTTTGAAAGTTTCAGTTTACCGGCCAACTCTGCTTATAGCAGCACTGCAAGCATTTCGTTTAGCACGTCAAACGCCATTTTCCCCCATACCTATGATGTTGGATTCAGTTATTGGTCGGGAGGATTTGCTTACACCAATAAAACCGATTCGTCCACGGCCGGATCCGGAAATTTATACGGTGTTAAAGCGTACAAAGGGTATAATGCCTCCGATAAATATGTTGTGGGTCAAAACAATGGAATTATTAAGCTAACAGGAAATACCAATTCAGTTGATGGATTTTATATTACCAATACTACCTATACCTATAAGTCTATGAAAAACGGCGATATGTTTGCCAAAAAATTTGGAGGCGTGAGCGGAAACGATCCGGATTATTTTAAAGTAACCGTTAAGGGATATTTAAATGGAACCATGAAAAACGATAGTTCAGAATTTTATTTAGCCAATTTCACCTTTACGAATAATGCGCAGGATTATATTGTGTCTACCTGGCAATATGTGGTTACCTCCAATTTAGGACAAGTAGATAGCATTAAATTTTTTATGTACTCGAGTGATATGTCGGGTGGTTTTATGAATACTCCGGCATTTTTTGCCATAGATAATTTCAGTACATCACAAGTCGTTGGAATTGCTGAACACAAACAACAACTAAACTCCAATATTTATCCGAATCCCTTTCAAGATAAATTACAAATTGAGATTTCCGAAGTTGAAGAATTTGCACTTTGCATATCTGATTGTTATGGAAAAACGATTTACGTTGCTGACAAAATTTCAAAACAAACTTCGGTTGATTTAAGTACTTGGCACGAAGGCGTATATTTTGTAAAAATTACTGCTGACAATAAAACTGTGACCAAAAAACTAATTAAACAATAATGTTTAAGCATACATGTTATAGTATCCTGTTTGGAATCATCCTGAGTGCTTGTATAAAAGACAAGCCTCAGGTTGTTTCTTCACAAGCAGTAAACCTTAGCAATGCCTCTAAAATTCTAATTGTGAATGAAGGGAATTTTATGAGTAGTAATGCTTCGGTAAGCTTATATGATCCCGGAAGCGGAAGTGTGATTGAAGATTACTATAAAAATCAAAATGGAACTAGCCTTGGTGATGTAGCGCAAAGCATGTATTATTTCAACGGAAATTATTATACCGTGGTGAATAATTCCGGTAAAATTATGGTATGTAATCGTGATTTTAAGTTAACATCAACCATAAACGGATTTACATCACCCCGATATATATTACCCGTTTCAAACGGAAAAGCTTATGTAAGTGAACTGTACGGTAACCAAATTAAAATAGTTAACCTCAATACCAATCAAATAACAGGAGGTATTATATGTCCGGGTTGGACAGAAAAAATGGTAAAGGCTTATCACAAAGTTTTTATTACAAATCCGCAAAAAAACTATTGTTATGTAATAAACAGCATTAGCGATGAAAAAACCGACAGTGTTTTTGTGGGGATAAACGCAGCATCAATTGTGGTAGACGCCAATGATAAAATATGGGTATTAAGTTCCGGTGATTTGGCCAACTCCATTGCCCCTTTAATTTCGAGAATAAATCCCATAAGCCTTGAAATAGAATTAGCATATGCGATGGCTATGAGCGACCGTCCCACTGAACTTTGTTTAAATAAAAATAAAGACACTTTATATTATCTCAATAAGGGTATTTGTAAAATGTCTATACAATCCAACAGCACCCCTTCTTCCCCATTTATATCCGGTGGAAATAGAAATTACTATGGATTAAATATAGATCCACACAGCAATGTTATTTATGTAAGTGATGTGCTAGATTATATTCAGAAATCAAACGTGTATTTATTTGATGTAAACGGGAATGAGAAAAAGTTCTTCAAGGCCGGTATAATCGCGAATAGCTTTTATTTTGAATAGCGAGGATTAAAAGTATACGCTAATTCAGGTTTTTTGTAGATATTTGATATTGTGGTAAAGGCTATTAATATCATTTCCTTCGATATTCCATTCCCCGCTAATTATGGCGGAGTAATTGATGTTTATCATAAATTGAGATGGTTACATAAAAAAGGTGTAGAAATACATTTGCATTGTTTTGAATATGGCCGCAAACACAGTGAAGAGTTGGAGAAAATTTGTAAAACTATTCACTACTATAAAAGAAAAACAGGAATTGTTTCACAACTATCAGCACTTCCATACACTGTAAAATCGAGGCAATCCGAAGAATTAGCCCAGAATCTCTTAAAAAATAATTATCCCATTTTATTTGAAGTATTGCACACTTGCTACCTTTTGCGGGATGTACGTTTTATTAAACGAAAAAAAATATACAGACATAGTAATATAGAACATGAATACTACAAACATTTAGCTTCTGTAGAGCCTAACATGCTCAAAAAATATTACCTCACCAAAGAAGCCCTTAAGCTTGAAAAATTTGAACCGATTATTGATTTGAGTGATATCATTTTAGCAGTAAATGCCGATGATGCGAATTACTTTAGCCTAAAATATCAAAAACCCAAAGTGGTGTATTTACCCAGTTTTCATGCTAATGATGGCGTAGATATTAAATCGGGGAAAGGAGATTACGTGCTGTACCACGGCAATTTAAGTGTTTCAGAAAACGCAGACGCTGCTCTATGGCTGGCCGAACATGTTTTTTCTAAAATAAATCAGCCATGCATTATCGCCGGATTAAATCCTTCAGAAAGTTTAATCAATCGGCTCATGATGTTTAAAAACATTAAAGTAATTGCCAATCCGGATGAAACGGAAATGAATGGCTTAATTCAAAACGCACAAGTACATTGTTTATACACCTCACAAGATACAGGCTTGAAATTGAAATTATTGAATTGTTTATACAAAGGCAGATTTATAGTTAGCAATGCCAAAATGTTGCGGGGTACCGGAATTCAACAAAATTCAGGTTTATTTATAGACGAACAATTTATCCAAGCCATTCAAACTTGTTTTAATTCTGAGTTTAATGAACAATTAATTCACGAGAGAAAAGAACAACTCAAAGTTTTTGATAATTCAAACAATGCCGATAAATTAATTGAAACCGTTTTTGATGCTTAGGTATTTTACAATATTTATTTTCTTATTTAGTAAAGGGATATCACAGAACGACACGGTGCCTTTTATTATGGTGTTAGGCGTAGCGCAAGATGCCGGTTATCCACAAATAGGTTGCAATAAGGCCTGTTGCGAAAAAGCATGGAAAAATGATAGTTTGAAACAAGAAATCACTTGTTTAGCCTTGGTTTCACCTCAAGATAAAAAATGGTGGTTGATTGAAGCAACACCCGATATCAGCAAACAATTGAGAAGATTTTCAGAACTAACTCAAGGTGCTTATTCCTTTTTACCTGATGGAATTTTTATCACGCACGCCCATATCGGACATTATACCGGACTGATGCAGTTAGGCAGAGAGGCTATGAATACTTCTAAGGTGCCTGTTTATGTTTTACCAAAAATGAAAAAATTTCTGGAAACCAATGGTCCATGGAATCAATTAGTGAGTCTTAAGAATATTGAACTTAAAGATTTAAATACTAAATCAAGTGAAAAACTAAATAATTCGATTAGTGTTGAAACTTTTACGGTGCCTCACCGAGATGAATATTCAGAAACGGCCGGATTTATTTTTCGATTAAAAAGCAAAAAATATTTATTTATACCTGATATAGATAGATGGACTCAATTTAATGGCGACATTGTAAAAAAGGTGAATGAAATGGATTATGCTTTTTTAGATGCCACATTTTATTCGGAACATGAATTGCCGGGAAGAAATATTAAGGAAATACCACACCCTTTAGTTAAAGAAAGCATGCAGTATTTTGGTGGCAATTTTGAAATCAATCAAAAGAAAAAAATAATTTTCATTCATTTTAATCACACCAATCCATTATTAACAGATGAAAAACTGATACGGGAGTTAGAGGGGAATGGATATCAGGTGGCAAAAACAGGAATGAAAGTGTATTAATTTTCTTTTACTCCGACGCAGGATTTGTAATCATGGGGAAAAACAACATTCATTTGAATTTGTAATTCTGCTTAAATTACCTTGGCTCCGCAGGATTTGTAATCCTGCGGGAAGTCGCCAATCAATTGAATTTGTAATTCTGCGTAAATTATTTAATTTTAATTATGAGAAAATCCACGAAACAAACCATAAAAATTGATGGAGCAGCTTACTTTCTCACTTTAACCGTAGTGAATTGGGTGGATGTTTTTACAAGGCCAATGTACAAAGACGCAATTATTGATTCTTTGAAATACTGCAGGAAAGAAAAAGGATTGAATATTTATGCTTACGTAATTATGACCAATCACATCCATTTATTAGTGAATACACGTGATCCGTTTTTATTAAAAGATACTATAAGGGATTTCAAAAAATTCACTTCTAAAAAAATCTCTGCACTCATTCATGAATCACCTGAGAGTAGAAAAGAATGGATGATGCCCATTTTTGCAATGAATGCCGCTTTAAGTAAAAAACACCAAGAAATTAAGTTTTGGAAGGCCGGAAATCATGCTATAGAAACGTTTAGCGAAAAGTTTATTTGGGATAAGATTGATTATATTCATCATAATCCGGTTAAGGCCGGATTTGTGAGAGAACCTCAGGACTGGATTTATTCTTCCGCAACAAATTACTATGGGATGGACAGTGTTTTGGAAGTTGATTGTTTACCTCAAAGGTTGGTAACAGTCAGGTGAGGATCGCAGATCTTAGGTTTTTACTTGTTCCGCAGGATTTTAAATCCTGCGGAGCGTTTGCATACAAATCCTGCGGAGTGTTTAGTTTATTATTCATCAAAAAATTATTATTGAAAGCAAAGTGATTTGAAAGTTGATTGTTTACCTCAAAGGTTGGTAACAGTCAGGTGAGGATCGCAGATCTTAAGTTTTTACGCTTGTTCCGCAGGATTTTAAATCCTGCGGAGCGTTTGGCTAAAAATCCTGCGGAGTGTTTAGTTTATTATTCATCAAAAAATTATTATAGAAAGCAAAGTGTTTTGGAAGTTGATTGTTTACCTCAAAGGTTGGTAACAGCCAGTTGTGGATCGCAGATCTTAAGTTTTTACGCTTGTTCCGCAGGATTTAAAATCCTGCGGAGCGTTGAGGATCACAGATTTTACATTTTGATTTGTTCTGCAGGATCTAAAATCCTGCAGAGCGTTTGGTTACAAATTCTGCGGAGTGTTTTAATTCCTATCCAAAAATGAAAGCAGCATTTTGAGTAGTTATTTCAGCTACTTTATCAATTGAAACATTTTTTAGTTGTGCTATTTTTTTTGCTACTTCCAATATATACGAAGGCTCATTTCTTTTCCCTCTGAAAGGTACCGGAGCCAAATAAGGCGCATCTGTTTCTAAAACCAAATGTTCCAAATTTATTTGTTCTACCACTTTATCTAAACCCGAATTTTTGAAAGTAACCACACCACCTATACCCAATTTAAAATTACCCAAATCAATTATTTTATTGGCCTGTTCTATATTACCGGAGAAACAATGAAAAATACCTTTTGGTAATTTATCAAAGGCTTTTAATACAGTATAAATTTCATCAAAAGCATCTCTGCAATGAATAACAATTGGCAAATCAAATTCTAATGCCCAATTTATTTGTGTTTGAAAAGCATCAATCTGTTGTTTTAAAAAAGTTTTGTCCCAATATAAATCAATTCCAATTTCACCAATCGCAATAAATTTTCTTTTATCTAAAAACGATTTGGCTAAATTTAATTCTTCTAAATAATTTTCCTTTATACTGCAGGGATGAACACCCATCATGCTGATGCAATTTTCGGGAAACTTGGTTTCCAAATCAAACATAGCCTGATGCGATTCTGAATCAATGGCCGGCAAATAAAATTTTTCGATGTTATTTTTTAAGGCCTTGTGAATTAAACTTTCTCTATCGCCTTTAAATTCATCCAGGTATAAATGCGTGTGTGTGTCAACAAACATAATACCAATTTAGTTCAACGAATCTAAAGTGATTTTCACAATGTTGTTTAATTCATTTTTGCCTGCCCCACTCTGACTCATCACCCTTAAACCACAAAGCGTATTGTATAAAAACTGGGCGTATGAACGAGCCGGCTTAGATAAGGTTAAAACTTTTTTCTCCACAGCATCGTTTAACCAGGCGCTTAATAATTCCTGAACCTCTTCTTTATTATTACAAACCACTTGATTGGTTTTATAACACTGTTTACTCATTTCTGCTGCGGCATTAACTAACAAACAACCATTATCGTTTGGATTGGCAATTAAATGATTTACTACTTCTTTAAAAGTTACTTCTAATTTCTGTAAACCGTTTAAAGGCTTTTCATTAATTTTTTCGTAAGCGGCATCGCCTGCACTTTTGTAAAACTCTAAGGATTGCAGATATAAACTGTGTTTATCCTGAAAGGAATCGTATAAACTACTACGGCTTAATCCGGTTGCAGTTAATACATCGTCAATAGAGGTGCCATTATATCCTTTTTGTTGAAAAATATTGGCAGCAGCTTCTAAGACCTTCTCTTTATTAAATGATTTTGTTTTTGGCATGATTTGGAATGTTTAGTACGGTAAAACTATACAAACGGAATAGTTATTCCAAATAAAAAAATGTTAAAATTATTTGTTTTTCATGCGTAGTCTGATTTGGGTAACTACGCGTTTAGTATAGAGTGAAAAATCTCCATTCATTATCCAGGAATAATAGGAAGGATCTTTGGTGAACACTTCTTCTACTGTTTTATCTTTATACTTTCCGAAAGAAAATACTTCTTCATTTTTAACGTTGTAAATAATTCTGCCGGCTAAATCAACATTTTTAGTTCGAGCGCTAAGTTCGCTTAATGTACCTACTTCGTTTTTTATAGGAATAATTGAATTTCCTTTCTCATCTTCAATACTTAGCCCCTCATATTTTTTAAGTTGTGCTTTAAAAATTTCATAGGTAGCGGTTACATCTGCTTCTGCAGAATGTGCATTCTCAATCTTGGAATCGCAATAAAATTTATAAGCAGCTGCTAAATTACGGGGTTCCATATAATGGAAAATATTCTGCACATCAATTAATCGTCTTCCTTTCATATCAAAATCAAGTCCCACCCGTAAAAACTCTTCGGCTAATAAAGGAACATCAAATTTATTTGAATTGAATCCCGCTAAATCAGCATTCCCAATAAATTTCAATAAATCCGGCGCAACCTGTTTAAACACCGGTAAATCAATCACGTCTTTATCATAAATGCCGTGTATTTGTGACACCAATTCAGGAATTGGAATTTCAGGATTTACCTTTACTGTTTTAATTTCGGTTTCATTATTTACATTTACTTTTAATAAAGAAATCTCAACAATTCTGTCCAAACCTATAATTAATCCGGTGGCTTCAATATCTAAAAATACCAACGGTTTGGTTAAATGAATTTTCATAAATTAATTGCTATAGAGCTTAATGTTTTGTATGGCTTCATCAACACTTTGCTGCACTTTTAATAATTCATTAATTCGTAGAATAACTTCTTCTAAAAGTGAATCCGGACAAGAAGCTCCGCTGCTGATGACTATATTTAAATTCGGTTTTTGAGGTAAAAAATCTTTGGTCACCTTCATTTCCTTAGTTAAATAATTAAAGTGGTTGATTTCATTTAAGCTTGTGATTTCCTTTGCCGATGAAATAAAGTAAGTGGGAAATTTTCGCTCACACAATTCCACTAAATGAGAAGTGTTGCTGCTATTATAACCTCCAACAACTATAGCTAAATCAGCATCAGTTTCCAACAATCCTAATGTGGCGTTTTGATTTTCGTTGGTGGCATAACACAAAGTATCTCTTGTATCGGCAAAGTGTTCTTTAATTTTATCACTGCCGAACTTTTGCTCCATCACTCCTTTCAGATAATTGGCAATCTCTTCGGTTTCTGTTGCCAACATGGTAGTTTGATTTATTACACCAATTTTATTAAAGTGCTTTTGAATATCAAATTCCAATGAACATTTATTTTTAAAATCAGATTCAAAATCTTGTTGTTTGCCATTTCCTAATATATATTGAGCTAACACCTGAGCTTCTTTCAAATCTTTAACAACAACAACTGCTTTGCTATGATTGGCGCTTCGTGAAAAAGTAGATCTAGTTTCTTCATGATTATACTTTCCGTGTATAATTATAGTGTGATTGTTTTGGCCAATTTGCTCCGACTTTTTCCAAACCCGCTCTACAAATGGACAAGTGGTATTGTAAGCTTCAGTTCTAATGCCCTTCTTTTCCAACAATTCAATTAAGGGTAATGGTGCTCCAAACGCCGGAATTATCACTACATCATCGCTTTTTAAAACATCAAAAGAAATTAAATTTTTACCCAATGTATCTTGTAAAAATTGAACGCCTCTTTCCGTTAAGTCATTATTCACATCCGGATTATGAATCATTTGACTCAATAAAAAAATATTTTTACCCGGATTTTCATCCAAAGCTTTAAAAGCAATTTCAATTGCATTTTCAACTCCATAACAAAAACCAAAATGCCGGGCTATAAAATAATTTACTTTTCCAAAATTAAGGTGAGCAGGACGCATGTCTTTTTTGCGGGGGTCCTGATTTTTAAAAAACTGTTTTACGGCTGTAATAACCGGACTTCGATAAAATTCGGGTACATTAAATGTTTTCATCAGCTTTTAACTGCCCCGGTTGTGTATTTGGCCATAAATTCCATTGCCTTGTCAACCATATCAGCACTGCCCAAAAATAAGGGAGTTCTCTGATGCAACTCACGTATATCAATTTCCATTATTCTTTTAGTTCCGTTGGTTGCTTTTCCGCCGGCCTGTTCAATAATAAAAGCTAAAGGGTTACACTCATATAATAAGCGTAATTTTCCATTTGGTGATTTTGTAGTGGTAGGGTAAATATACACGCCACCGGTAATTAAATTTCTGTGAATATCAGCTACTCCGGAACCAATATAACGTGAAGAATAGGGACGATTAGTAACTTTATCTTCTTCCTGGCAATATTTAATGTATTTTTTTACTCCTTCCGGAAAATGGAGATAATTCCCTTCATTAATTGAATAAACATTTCCTTCTTTTTTAGTTTGCATTGCCGGATGCGACAAACAAAACTCTCCAATACTAGGATCTAGTGTAAAACCGTTAACGCCTTTACCGGTGGTATAAACCAACATACAACTTGAACCATAAATAATATATCCGGCGGCCACTTGCTCGGTTCCTCTTTGCATAAAATCTTCAAAAGTTCCGGCTCCACTTAAAGAGGTGCGTCTATATATTGAAAAGATGGTACCTACTGAAACGTTTACGTCGATATTTGAAGAACCATCGAGTGGATCCATGGCTACCACATATTTTGCATTTTTTGAAATTTCGGAATCTACCGGAATAATATCGTCGTTTTCCTCACTTGCAATAGCACAAACCTCTCCTCCTGCTTTAAGTGCGGCAATAAATTGTTCATTTGCAAAAACATCCAGCTTCTTTACTCGCTCTCCTTGAATATTTGTATCGCCTGTTTCTCCTAAAATTTCAACCAAACCCGCTTTGTTTACTTCACGGTTCACAATTTTAGCAGCAATACCAATATCCCGCAATAAACGTGATAACTCCCCTTTTGCATATGGAAAATCAGCCTGCTTTTCAATAATAAATTGACCTAACGTCTTTGAATTCATAAAATGAAATTTAGAAGGCTAAAGATACGAAAAATAAGGGAATAAGGCTTCTATTTGGAAAAATCTTCCTTGAGGAATTCTTTCCAATCACTCAGATTAGCAATAACTTGTAACTGGCGATAATGATAATGAAACTTTTCTTCGTCTTCTTGCGCATTAAGCAGATTAATTCTGTATCTATCAAAATTGGAAAGGGCAAAACGCTCTTCAGAATTCAACTTAACTCCGCTAAATTCTTTTTCGCGTAAATCATTAATGCTGGTAACTAAACCGGTTGTCTTCTTCTTGAGTAACTTTGATATAAGATCCATAAATACTAATTGCAAATTTAAGCTTGAAACGGATAGTAAATAAATAATTTCGATGTATATACTAACACACTCGTGTTAATTATATTTAACTTAGACGAAGTCATGCGTGTTGCTTTAATCTTCAATTTCATTCTTTTATTAGTTACCACTAGTAATTCACAAAAACTTCACAAGAGCAGATTTGAGTACGGATGGGCATTTATGCATCCCTATGCGGCAATTCATGTGAAAAAGATTTATAAAAATACAATTATGATTTATAAAGGGCCGGAAAATAAATTGGTTTTAGACAGCTTGGAAAGCGGAGGAAAATTGGATGCTTACCGCCATGTTTTGTTTATGGCAGCTTTTAGTCAGAAGATAAAAGCAAAGAAAATCAGAAAGCTTGGAATTGCACACGAAAAAGGAAATAAACATATGCATTACAAAAAGAAAATGGAACATGGCTTTTTACCCGACAGTATTGACACCGTAATGGATTTGCATAATAATGAGCTCGGAATCCGTATTGGATCTGAAAACAAGAGTTTGAATTATACAGAACTTTCTAATAAAGTAATTAAATCTTTACTTGAAGGTGAAGGAATTGTTACAAAGAGAAATAATCAGGGGAAATTTACTGATTGTAATGGAGAAGTATTGGAACAAGAAGAATTGGTTCAATGGAATAATAAGAAATGCTTAATTCGCTCCAATGAATAATTTTAAATGTACCGGCTCCTTAAATTCCTGTTTAAAAAATACCAATCCGAAATGATATAAATCTATTGTACAGGTTACCTGTTCATGGGTTTGTATTTTTTTCCAGGCAGCGGTCATATCTTCACTCCAATAAATATCATCTAATACAATTACCGTATCTGCATTCCTTGTTTTTAATATTTCATGGAAATAACGCATGGTGGCTTCACAGGTATGATTCCCGTCTAAATAAACCAGTCCTACTTGTTTTAATTGAGTAAGCAAATCCGGTAAAGTTTGATCAAAATTACCTTCTATTAATTTACAATTCGAAATTTGATTTTGTGAAAACAAATTTTTTGCAAATTGACATAAGGCATCACTTCCTTCTAAAACATAAACCGGCTTTTTGGGATTAGCCAGCGCTAAATACATGGAAGTTAATCCCAGCGAACCGCCTACTTCTATGCAATTTTCCAATTGTAAAAAATTGGCTAGTCTATATAAAAGCTCAGCCTGTTTACGAGTACTAATTCCGGATTTAGCAATTTCGGCAACCTGCCTTTTAGTGCCTACAAATTTTTTAGAACCGGCACCCAAATCTTTTATTTCTAAAATGCTTTTATTGTTTAAAAGTTCGTGACGTACTTTATTTAATTTTTCGAAATCGTAAAAAACATTATTGTTATAAAAAACTTGTTCGCACAACTTAAATACAAAAGGTGAATGCACATCGTGCCCTTTGCGTTTGGCCACAAAAAAATGTTGTATGTATTTAATTAAACTGCTCATTAACTCATATCACAAACGCAATACACTTTTTTTTCCGCTTCACTATACCGGTAATTTAATTTCGTTTCTTTTTCCAAATAATACAAACTTAAACTGAATAATTTTTTTTCAGGATGATCTTTATTCCATTTGCGTAAAACGTATTTACAAAATAAAGGTCTTAAAAAATACATATCATTCCTTTGCATATTTTCAGTTAATTTTCTCCAACGATCATTTTTATGCATATCTAATAAGGATTCCGGTTTTTTAAAGTCCACATAGTCTTGATTAGTCCTTAAATCCCACTGTCTTCCAATAGAGTCCATTCCATAATAAACATACCAGCCTTCTTTTTTAATGATACTGGGAGAAAACATTCCCCAATTCTGATTAAATCGAAATGTATTCACCGGAACCTGAAGTGTATCACTCAACTCAACAGGAAACCAGGATAATGTACTTAAATTGATAAATACACTTATCATTATCACGCCCACTAAAAATACTTCTTTAAGTGATTTTAAAAACCCCAATTCATATTGTGTTATCGAAGAATTCGTGTATGGATTTAGAAATTTAAATTTCCTTTCCAGTTTATCCAGAGTGGCACTTGGCAACAGGCCAACAGCCGTTATCAAATTAATGATAAAAAATAAGCCAACGTATAAGGTAAAAGCAATACCTAAATGAAGGAGTATCAAAATCCAAAAAGCAATTAATCTCCAGTTTCCTTTTTTAGAAGGTAAAAGTATAAGCAGCGGTAAAATTAATTCGGCAAAATAAACAAACACAGTAAGTCCTTTCATTAAACTTGGCGATTGGTAAATCCAATCTCCTACCGGAAAAATTCTTAACTGTTCTAAACTCAGGGCATAATAAATGGCGGTGAAATCGGGAATCCATTCTTTGCCTGTTTTTAAATTAACAGTGAAAAAATAAACGGAGGCCAGTAAAACATAAAATCCCAAACCGGATAACGAATAAAATGGTTGAGTTGTAGAATATTTTGAAATGGAATATTTTTTACCCCAGGGCAGAAAAATTCCCCAGAATAGTACTAAACGGAGTAGGTCATCACCCGATTGATTAATAAATAAATTCCGATTGTGTAACGATATATAAAACAACCAAAGAATTAAACTCATTAAGCTGCTGCGAAATCCGATTAATAATCCAATAGCACTTACTATATGAACCAGAAACAAAGTTTTCTGCCAAAGCACAGTATCAAATAATAAATGTAAACTCCAATAACCTTGCTTAAATCCAAATAGCTCCACTACCCGTTTCGGCCACCAACCTTCAGCGGAGTACATATCACTTATATCTCCCCAACGGATAAATAAATCAATTAGAATAACACAGGCTAAACCTATTCGCATGAGCGACAAGGCCCGTACATCCGGCTGATAATAGGCCGAAATATTTCGGAGTATATTATTTAATTTCCCCAATGATGTAAATTTAACGTTTTTACTAAACCTACATCTGCTCAGGATAAATTACCCCTTAAATTTTTCGATTAGCGTTACGCTGTGAAAAAAATAATTTTAAGCGGTCCGAAATTAGTCATTGCGATTATTACTTGTAAATCGCCAAATGTAATATACTAATGTTGCGATTGAACCCAAGGCCGATGCAAAATAAGTATATGCCGCCCAACGCAAGGCATCTTTGGCCTCTTCATGTTCATGTTGTGCGGTTAATCGGGCGTTATCTAACCAAACTAAAGCTCTTTTGCTGGCATCTACTTCAACCGGCAAAGTTACTATGCTAAATAAAGTAATTGCACTTTGTAATACAATAAAAAGCAAAATCATGCTATTCATTAATGTGGGAGAACTATAAGCTATAAAGGCCAAACCTAAAGTTAAAAAACTCATAATCTGACTTGAAATCTGAACTACCGGAACCATTTTACTTCTCATGGTTAACCAGGTATAAGAATCGGCATGCTGTATGGCGTGTCCGCATTCATGCGCTGCAACCGCTGCTGCCGCCACATGATGCCCCTCATAAACAGCGGCACTTAAATTTACCGTTTTGGTTAAAGGATTGTAATGATCACTCAATATACCCGCAACGCTAACCACTTTTACATCATAAATACCATTATCACGCAGCATTTTTTCGGCAATTTCTTTACCACTAAAACCTGAACTTAACCGAGCTTGCGAATATTTGGCAAACTTTGATTTTAACCGAGAACTGATGAATAAGCCTAAAAGCATAAACACCACGGCAATTATTATTAAAATTGGATCGTAATACATAATCTCTCTTTTTTTTCGTTAAACTATCAATTTAAGTGCCATATTTTCAATTCTGCCATTATTACATTATCACTATCACAAATCTATTTTACTTCCTTCTTTTTTGCTAAAATTCGTTAAGCCTAATGACAAAAATAACAAAATAGCTTTCCTAAATGTCAGCCGTACAATTAACAATGTACCTTTAGTAAATCAATCTTTAATTTTCATTTGGTATTGAAACTATCTTTAGCTTTATTCATTATAAAATTATGTCCAATACCCCTAATATTTTAGTCACCAACGATGATGGCGTGTTTGCGCCGGGTTTAAAATTCTTAACTTCTATCGCTTCCAAATACGGTAATGTAGTTGTGGTTGCACCCGATAAACCGCAAAGTGGAATGGGACATGCCATAACCATCAATTCAACATTGCGTATTCAAAAAACGAATTATCATCAAGTAGAAATGGAGTTTGCTTGCACAGGCACACCGGTAGATTGTGTAAAAATGGCGGTAAACAACATCATGAAGTCAAAACCTGATTTGGTGTTAAGCGGCATTAATCACGGTAGCAATAGCTCCATTAATGTTATCTATAGCGGAACCATGAGTGCTGCTGTTGAAGGAGCATTGGAAGGAAGTCCGAGTATTGGATTTAGTCTTTGTGATTACAGTATTGAAGCTGATTTTACACCCGCTAAATTTTTTATTGAGAAAATAATTGAAAATGCCTTATTGCATAAAATGGAAAAAGGCGTTTGTTTGAACGTGAATATTCCAAAATTAAGAAGAGAAGATTTGAAGGGGATTAAAGTGGTAAGACAAGCTAAAGCAAACTGGGTTGAAAAATTTGATGAACGAAAAGACCCTTATGGAAGAGAATATTTTTGGTTAACCGGTGAATTTGTGAACTTTGAACCGGAAGCAACCGATACGGATGAATGGGCATTAGCCAATGGATATATATCTGTTGTTCCCGTTCAAGCAGACATGACAGCTTATAACAGTATTCAGCAATTAAAAAATTTAGAAAAATGAACTGGCAGAAATTAGATAGTTTTTGGAAAGGATTGGCAATAGGTGTGTTTTTCCCTATGCTTATTTTTGTTTTGTATTGGTTGTTTTTTCATCACCAACTCAGTTTTCCGAAAGGATTTTTACGTTATTTAACCGGGGGATATTTACTAAGCAGTGTAATTAAAATTTGTGGTATTGGAAATTTATTGCTTTTTTATTTAGGACTCACCAAAAAAATAGACAAGTTTACAAAAGGAATTATTTTAAGTGTATTGCTTTACGTTTTACTAGTGGCCTATGTAAGTTATTTTATGGAACCAGAATTTATTTAATTGAAATATTATTTCATAGCCGGAGAATCAAGTGGCGATATGCACGCCGCGAATTGTATGAGAGAGTTGAAAAAACTAGACTCCGGTGCTGAATTTGCATTTACCGGAGGAGATTACATGATAGAAGTTAGTAATTGTAAACCTGCCATTCACATCCGCGAAATGAATTTCATGGGATTTATTGATGTGTTAAAAAATATTGCCACCATCAAAAAAAATTTTAAAAAAGTAAAAAAAGATATTTTAGCCTTTAAACCTGATTTATTGGTATTGGTAGATTATCCGGGCTTTAATTTGCGAATGGCCAAATGGGCGCATCAACATCAAATAAAAACCGATTACTACATTTCTCCTACCGTTTGGGCCTGGAAAGAAAACAGAGTCAATATTATCAAGCAGTATATACACAAACTTTTTGTGATACTTCCTTTTGAAGAAGCATTTTACGCAAAACATAATCTTAAAGTTCATTTTATTGGACATCCTTTAGTGGATGCTATTGAATTTAAAAAACCTCAATTAAAATCAAAGGAATTATTTGTTACAGAAAATAAATTATCCGATAAACCTATTATTGCCATTTTACCGGGAAGCAGAAAACAAGAAATAGAACGAATGCTTAATGTAATGTTAGATGTTACTTCTCATTTTCCGAATTATCAATTTGTTGTTGCCGGATCCAATTCCTTAGATCAATCTAATTATCAAATTTTAAGTTCTTATAAAATACCAGTGGTTTATAATCAAACTTACGAGTTGCTTTCTTATGCAACAGCAGGTATAATTAAAAGTGGAACTTCTACACTGGAAAGCGCTTTATTGAATTTGCCACAGGTAATTTGTTATAAAGGAGGAAATCTTTCATTTAAAATCGCTAAAAAATTAGTTGATGTTAAATATATTGGCTTACCGAATTTGATTATGGATGCTCCATTGGTGAAAGAATTAGTACAGGATGATTTTACCATCAGCAATATTATCGATGAATTAAAAAAATTATTATTTGATAAAGAATATATAGAAACCATGCTAATCAATTATCAAAAACTCAGAGCACATTTGGGAGGAACAGGAGCTTCAGCTCGTTTAGCGCAAGCTTTGTATCATGACGTTAATATCAAAAACTAAATGAAAATATTAAAGAAAATAACTATTCTGTTATTTATTTGTTTCCTGTTTATACATGCAGCTACTTTTGTACCTACAGAACGATTAAATATTAGAATTTTCAGTCACTTAAAAGTGAATGCTTTACAATTAAATGTAAATGCCGGTACTTATAAGATTACAGTTGACGGAAAATTATTAGAAGAAAGTAAAGGAGAAAGTATTTATAAATTAGTGTTAAGTCAAGATAGCATTGCCATTTATAAAAGTGCGGAATATATTGGTAAATATCATTACGTTAAATTTTCAGGTGATGAATTAGCTGAAGTAAAAATAAAACTCATTAATCCCGAAAGAAAAATTCGCACTTACCAAAATGATGTTAGCTTTAGTGTAACCGACGGTTATATAAAAGTTTTAAATGATGTTATTTTGGATAATTATATTGCCGGAGTTACAGAGGCTGAGGCCGGACGAAGATCGAGCCTGGAATTTTACAAAGTACAAGCCCTTTTAGCAAGAACCTTTGCTTTATCCTCTATCAACAAACATGTTTTAGAGGGTTTTAGTTTGTGTGATCAGGTGCACTGTCAGGCTTATTTCGGTAAACCTCGTGACGTTAATATTTTTAATGCCATTGCCGAAACCAAAGGTAAAGTTGTTGTGGATGAAAATTTGGATTTAATTGTTGCTGCTTTCCATAGCAATAGCGGCGGGCAAACAGCCAATAGTGAAGATGTATGGGGATCGTACAGACATTATCTTCGAAGTCAGGTGGATAGTTTTAGTCATAAAATGCCAAACGCAAAATGGGAACGAAAAATGCTAACCGAAGACTGGTTGACTTATTTAAAACTGAAACACAATTACGCCATTGATGAACCTAACGCAGTTAAAGTAGCACTCAACTTTAAACAAGAAACCCGAAAGGTTTATTTAGAGTGTAATAATACAAGAGTACCTTTAAAAAATGTGAGACAAGACCTTCAATTGAAATCAACTTTTTTTTCTATTTACGAGCTGAATAATGATAGCATAGTGTTTAGGGGCAGAGGCTATGGTCATGGATTAGGTATGTGTCAGGAAGGCGCAATGAATATGTGTAAAAAAGGTTATTCCTATATCGATGTTTTACACTATTATTACCGAAATATCAGAATTATAGATATGCGGAAATTAAATTTTTTTAAAGACGAATAGTATTGCTTATCGTGTAGTATTTATTTTCAAATGTCTAAGGCTGCAATACATCATTTAAGAAAAGATCCAAAACTTAAGCCCGTGATAGCCAAACACGGGCCGGTTAAACTCAAAAAAAATAAAGATATTTATTTTATGCTGTTAAGGGCCATTGCCGGTCAGCAATTGTCAGTTAAAGCAGCGGCAACCATTTGGCAAAAATTTCTGAATTTATTCCCCGATCAATACCCTCATGCCCATTCCATACTTCATTTGAAGAGTAGCCAAATGCGAACCTGCGGACTTTCTTTTCAGAAAATAAGTTATATGGTGAATATTGCTCAATTTTCATTACAAGAAACTTTGGATTATGAAATTTTAAAATCCAAAAAAAATGACGAATTAATTGAATACCTGATCCAAATAAAAGGTGTGGGTAAATGGACTATAGAAATGATATTGATGTTTGGTTTGGGCAGAACAGATGTGTTCCCCTTAAATGATTTAGGAATACAAAATGGGATGAGAAAATTATATCGCATAAAATCAACCGATAAAAAAGTTTTATTGAATAAAATGGAAAAAATAGCCTCCTCCTGGAAACCCTATAGAACCATTGCCTGCATGTATATTTGGAAATACAAAGACAGTTAAAGTCTTAAAATATCTTAATTAAGCAATAATAAGCCTGAATTTACGCTTTAAACTTAAATGAAAAAGTAGGGCAAAAGATAAATTAATTAAACACGGATGTTTCTTTATTTGTTATCTTCAACCCGCAACAATTACTATGGGAAATTATATTTTTTTAGGACTATTAATTTCGTCTTTTGTAGGTTTATCCAAACTCTTTGGAAAAGCAGGAATAGAAGGCTGGAAAGCGTATATTCCATTTTATAACTTTTATTTATTAAGCAAACTATTAGGAAAACCCGGTTGGTGGGCTGCCATTATGATTTTTCCGGGTGTTAACATCATCATGTATGGTGTTTATGGTTTTAATGTTGCTCGTGCCTTCAACAAACCCGCCACTTCTGATTTGCTTTTCGCTTCCATTCTGCCCTACATATACTTTCTTAAATTAGGATTCGATTCCACTGCCAAATTTGTAGGATTAGATAAATTTAAAAAAGAACCCAGTTCATTCGTGAAAAACTGGCTCGACCCGATCATCTTTGCCGTAATTGCCGCTTCCATCATTAGAGGTTACACCATTGAAGCTTTTACCATTCCAACTTCTTCATTGGAAAAAAGTTTAATGGTGGGCGACTTTTTATTTGTAAATAAGTTTGCGTATGGTCCTAAAATTCCGCAAACTCCCCTATCCTTCCCTTTTGCACACCATACTTTACCCTTTAGCGAAACCACTAAATCTTACTTAGAGTGGATTAAATTTCCATATATGCGCTTACCGGGTTTTGGAAAAGTGAAAAATAACGATATAGTTGTATTTAATTATCCGGATGGGGATACCGTTTTGGTAAGTGAGCAAAACATGAGTTATTATGCGCTTAAACGTTATTTCTCGCAGATTATTCAACATGAAGAAACAAGGGCAGGCATGAAACCTCAAAGTGAAGCTTACTATGCTGCTAAAGCACATGAACTGATTCACTCAGAGGATATGCAAAATCCAATTAACGGCAAAAGAATGAATAAAGTCGTTGCCCGACCGGTAGACAAAAGAGAACACTATGTAAAAAGATGTGTAGCCATTGCGGGAGACGAATTGGAAATTAAAGATGCAGAGCTTTACATTAATAAACAGAAACAAACTGCACCGGAGCATGCTCAACATTTTTATTATGTAAAATGTACTTCCCGAATATTTGGAGATGAAATTGAACTTCCTAACGGTCAATATTCATTATCCAATATCAATGCTTTAGATAAACTGGATATTTATGCGTCAGAGGTGGGCGTTGCTGCCCTATCAAAAGATACTATTGTTTATCGACTAAATATGCCGGTTGCCGTTGCAGAACAAGTAAGACAAATGCAAGATGTTGTTTCGGTTACTTTAAAATTAGATGAAAAGGGAAAACTTGATCCTTCTATTTTCCCACATAATAATGCGTATGCCTGGAACAACGACAACTTCGGTCCGCTCTTAATTCCAAAAAAAGGTCTCACTATACCTATTGACACGCATAATATTTGTTTGTATGAAAAAGTGTTGAGTACCTATGATGATGGCATACACCATATACGTAAAGAAGGTGCACAGGTTACTTACGATGGCAAACCCATTACTTCTTATACTTTTAAACAAGATTATTATTTTATGATGGGAGATAACCGCCACAACAGTGCCGATAGCCGAAGTTGGGGATTAGTACCTTACGATCATGTGGTAGGTTCGCCGTTTTTTGTTTGGTTTAGTATGAAATATGCCGAAAATAATCCGGTGAGTGGAAAGTCGGTTATAGGATCATTAACTAAAAACAGTAAAGATGGGAAATTCAGGTGGGAACGCTTTTTGTGTTATGTGGAAGCCGGAAATTTACATTCAATCAAAATTCCATTTATTCTTTCTGTTTTGGCCTTATGGGGTTTCAGTAAATGGAATACAAAAAGAAAGCTGAAAAAAAATAATACTGGTAAAGCCTAAACAAATATTCATTTTTGTTTTTACACTAAAGTGGTTTATTGCGGCGGTTATTGGTATGATGATTTTTTTGATTACTAAATTCTATGTTTTTGATGTAATAAAAATTAATTCGGAAGACATGAAAGCAACACTAGGTAAAAACGAACTAGTGCTTATCAAAAGAATTTTTAATACCTATCAGATTAACGATTTAATTTACTTTAAATACCCAACTTCAGATTCAATTATCCGAAATACATATACTATTCAGCGTTTAATTGGTTTACCGAACGATACAGTAGAAATAAGAGAAAAAAGCGTGTATATTAATAATAAGTTAACAGCTGACCCTGCCTCCACTAAACATAATTATTTTGTAAAGGCGAATGTAAAATTAGATAGTGCTTTTATGTATACAAGTAATCTTTTGGAAGGAGGAGAAATTTCAAACGATTTGGATTATAGTTTTTCATTAACTAAAGAAGAAACGAAAAAATTAAAAAAGGAATACACAAAAATTAAATCCGTTGTTTATAAGATTGAACAAAAGGGAGCGATGGATGAAACCGTATTCCCCAACAATTCGAAGTATGCTTGGAACCGAGATTATTTTGGCAAGATTTGGATTCCAAAAAAAGAATCTAATATAAAATTGGATACAACTAATATAAGTTTGTATTTGAAAATCATTCAGGAATACGAAGGTAATTCAGTACATATAATAAAGGATAGTATTTTTATTAATAATGAGTATACTACCAATTATCTTTTTAAATACAATTATTATTTTGCTCTTGGCGATAATAGGGATAATGCAAACGATTCCAGAATATTTGGTTTTCTGCCGGAATCTTTTATCAAAGGAGTTGTGATCAAACATTTCAAGCCATAATACGAATGAGCTCTAAATCCGTTCAAAAAGTAATATTAAGCACTGCTTACCTTCCTAATATTTCCTATTTTAAACAGATTATAAAAGCTGAAGGATTAATACTTGAATCGCATGAACATTATATTAAACAGAGTTATAGAAACAGGTGTTGTATACTTAGTGCCAACGGCCCACTTAACTTAATTATTCCGGTTAAGCATTATAAAGGGATTATTACGGAAGTAAAAATATCCTATCAGGAAAATTGGCAGCGAAATCATTGGCGTGCCATTTGCAGCGCTTATAAAAACAGTCCTTACTTTGAGTTTTTTGAAGATGAGTTCAGTAATATCTATACTGATCGGTGGGAAAATTTGTTCGATTATAATTTATATCAATTGAAAATGATTTTAAAAATACTGCGGTTAGAAAAAAAAATATCCTTTACAGATTCCTTTCAACCTAATATTGATAACTTAACAGATTGCAGGAATTCTTTCAGTCCTAAAATTCCTCCTACTAAAGACGATTTGTTTTTAAATAAAGCTTACCCACAGGTTTTCGACAACAAATTATCCTTTAAAAACAACTTGAGTATAATTGATTTATTATTTAATCAAGGAATTAAAAGTGTTGATTATTTCAAATAAACACTTAAAGTTAATCTACACGTTAATTAAGCTAATCGCTTAACCTCCACTTGTTCCACCTAAAATACCCGCGCTGGAAGCACCCGAATAATCAACCGGAGTAATGGCTACAATCGGACATTTACTCTTATGAATAACTTGTTGTGCGTATGGTCCTAAAAATATACCGCTCACTTCATTATCCTGATCGGTCATTATAACAATAAGGTCGGCGTTAACGGCATTGGCAAATTCAACAGTTGCCGTAGCTCTGTTTTTCACATTGGTTTGTAATTCAATATGTACTTGCACACCGCTTTTTATAGCAATATCATTTATTTGTTTTAAAATTACTTCAGTGGCTGCTTTTTCGTCCTGCTCATCTTTACCCAACAATCCAACAACATGAACCGCTGCACTGAATTCTTTGGCCATTTGTATAGTATAATTTACTTTTTGGCGAGTATGTGAACTAGTATCAATAGGCATTACAATTTTATTATAGCCTTTATGATCCGCCACACTACTCATAGCCATAGTAGGACAGTGTGATTTGGTTAATACCTTCATAGCAACACTGCCAATCAAAAGCTCTTCCATAGGCGAATAACCATGCGTACCCATAATAATTAAGGATGCGTTAATTTCTTTGGCTACATCCACAATTTCAGTACTTGGACTTCCGGTTTTAATAATACAATCCACCTTAATTCCATATTTTTTTGATACATCTTTAGCCAAATCATTTAATTTTGAGGCGACTTTATCTTCCAATTCTTTGGTACTACTCATATCTATCGTTGGCAAAAACAGGTTTTGTGCCACATAATATGAGTTTATTACATGTAATAGGTAAACATCACCTTTAGTTAACTGGGCCGTAAAAGCACCGTGTGTAATTGCTAAGAGAGAGGTTTCACTAAAATCGACAGGAATAAGGATTTTTTTAGAACTGAATTGTATCATAAAAGTAGTATTTTGTGTTAAAAGTAGGTTTTTTTTGCAAAATATGCCATTTTAACATTAAAAAAATAGGTTTAGGCCCAACCTTTAGCCAAAAGGCCCGTATTAGTGGTTTGAATTATACACAAGTGGATACTGAAAACTTTAGGGATACAATAATTTGTCTATAAGCAGGAAATATTCTACTTTTGCGTAAGTTTTAAAATAAAAAAACATAAACCCAAATAAATATGAATAAAAAAGTCCTAATCGCAGCCTCATTGTTTACTACAATGTTGTTGCAAGCTCAGGAGGCAAGCTCCGGAGATGAGGTCGTGAAGAACAAAAAAGGAAACGAGATTCTGCCAAAAGCAGGAGATATCGGCCTTGGCTTTAACGCCGTTCCAATGATCGACTACGTTTTTAACGCGATTAAAATTAACCAAAATGCAGGTTTTGTAAGTGCTGCAGGTAACAATCATCAGTATGTTACAGGTTCTGCTAATCAAATTGTAGGTAAATATTATTTATCTCCAAAAGCTGCAATTCGCGGTAAAATCGGAATCAACACCCTTTCTGGTCGTATCACAAACCGTGTACAAGATTCTAAAGCATTATATGATGCAAGTTTCGGTACAGCAGAAGACATCAACACTGCTCAAAATTTACGTGTTGAAGACGTTTATAAATTTAATAAAAGTAACTTGTTAATTTCTGCCGGTTACGAAATGAGAAGAGGATATCGCCGTTTACAAGGATATTATGGTGGTGAAATCGCTTTTGGTGGCGGTGGAAATAAGGAGTACTTCACTTACGCGAATGATTATTCTGATTTATATGCTACTCATTACACCAACTCGGCTGCAGGTAACTTCAACACACAGCTTCAACACAACCCGACTGCTCCTGGTCGTCAAGAGCGTGTGTTGCACAATAATTACCGTGGCAACTTCCGTTTTGGAATGAGAGGCTTTATTGGAATTGAATACTTCGTTTTCGCTAAAATTTCAGTTGGTGCTGAATTTGGATGGGGATGGGCTATGTCAACCAGAACCAACAAAATCTCAACTGTTGAAGTATATGAAAACGGAACCAGCGGTTTAGCTACTGTATTTAATGATGAGAGAAGTACAGATACAAACGAAAGACAAAATGGATTCTCTGTTGATAATAACAATGGCGGAAACAATGGTTTTTCAATGAATAACTTAACCGGTGGCGGTGGAAATAGTAATGGTAACAACGGTTTAACCGGTGGTACTGGTGCTATCACTGTCTTATTTCACTTTTAATAAATAAATCAATAATAAATAAACAATAAAAAATAAATATAAAGTCATGAAAAAATCACTTTTAGCACTTACACTTACTGCTGCTCTTTTCTCTTGCAAGAAAGACATCGAGCAAAAGTCATTAGAAGCAACCGATATCACAGGTATGGGTTGGGTAAAGGGAACTTTACGTAAAACAATTATTACACCAGATGGTGGTGCGGGATGGACGAGCAACACAAAAGTACCTGCTGCCGGAGTTAATGTTAGCGTTCGCGTTAATAAGAATGGTGGAACTGGTATTTATCCAAATTCAAATCAATCAGGAGTTGAAGTATTCAACGGTGTAACTGATGCAAATGGTAACTACGCAATTGCAGTTAAATCAAACGGAACATCAAACGGTGTTAATGCTTTAGTTTTAGTTGAAGGTTTCCAAGGAACTCAAGATACTTTAATTAACGGAGTAACCAAAACAGGTCGCTTATGTAACTACTTTGGTATGAGTCAAAACATGATGGTTTACAAAGGTCAGTCTACTTATTGGAATGGAAATAACAACATTAATGAGTGGGCTTTCTATAATGGAAATATGTCAGTAGTAAATGATAACAATAACCCAACTCAAAATCAAATTGGAACTGCTCAAATTACAGGTTCAGTTACTTTTGGTGTTTGGACTTCATCTACTAACGTAGTTAGCGGAACCGTTCAACCGTCTTCAGTTAACCAAAATGGTTTATTAACTGCACCTGCAGGAACTAAAGTATACTATACTTTCAATACTGATCCTTTATCATTAAGTACAAAAGTTTACGAAACATCTTTAGCTGCTAACGGAACTTATACTTTTGATGTTTCAACTGTAAAAGTAAATACTCCTGGTTTTGGTCAAGACGGTAACGTTTGGATTCAAGATTTACGTCAATCACGTGATACTATTAAAATTACTTCAGTTTACACTGGAACTACTTTTGTAAGTTCAAGCACTGTAATTGCTACAGGTCCAACCGGTGTTTATAATGGTGGTACTTTCAGCAATCAAAACGACTTATTTAATGGAGAAATCAGAAATGGTGTTAACCATAACTATAACTTCTTTAGTTTCACTCAAGATTAATCAAGTACTTTTCTAAATAAAAAAGCCTCCCATTGGGAGGCTTTTTTTATGCTTATAGGTTTCTTTTTCCGTTTACTTTCATTCATATATAGTTCTTTAATACCTTAATGTCTAAGCGTGCCTTAACAACAAAGTTTTTCATTAGTTGAGACTTTCTCTTCAGATATAAGCTGTGTTTTATTAGTGCAGAAGTAGAAAGTAGACGTGAATGCCTATAAATAGCTTAAAACGGATAAAATAAAGTATTAAATCAAATATATGGTAATAGTAATACCCTATTTATAGTCCGTTTTCATCCCTTCTAACTCTTATAATTCAATAATTTTAATAGGCAACTTGCCCGAATAATTAAACATAAAAAAACCCACACTATTAAAATAGTGTGGGTTAATTAATAAAATATTTTTTATTGCGTACCTGTTGGTTGAGCCGGCGGAGCAGATGGAACATTAGCCGGTGCCGAAGGCATGGTAACCGCTGAAGCCGCTTTACGCTTAGCTATGGAGCCGTTATCTTCTGTAGTATCGGTTGTCATCGAACTTTTTGGAGCCATTAAAATGCTTAAAGCAATCAAAACAATGGCTAAACCCCAAGTTGCTTTTTCAATAAATTCAGTGCCTCTTTTAACACCCATAATTTGAGTTGCAGCACCGTATTGACTTTGAATTCCACCGCCTTTTGAATTCTGTACTAATACAACCAGAATTAAAAGGACACTAACTATTATTACTAAAACTGATAAAATCATTTCTCTTAAATTAATCTTTTTGAACGTTTTTTAATTTCTCAATCAGGGATGCAAAGTAAGCACTTTTTTGTGGATATTTCAAACTTAAAAGCTCATAAGCTCTAACGGCTTTTGAAATATTACCCTGAGATGCGTAAATGCTCGCAAGTGTCTCAGTTACAAGATCTTCACTTTCAAGTAGACTTTCTTTGGTTTTAATTTCGGCTTTAAAGAATTTTTGTTCTTCTTTATTTCGAATAGCTCCCGGATTACTTTCTATAATTTTATCTATTAATGCCTTTTGTTTTAGCTTAATCTTTTTAATATCCTCTTCTTGTTTGCCTAATACATCCTTTTTCTGAGCTGTAATTTCAGTGGTGTGTTCTTTATGTTTATCAACAAAAGTAAGCCAATCGGTAAAACTTTGCGGTTCCTTAGGCTTATCCTGCTTAATTTGTAAAACTTCCTTCTCAATAAATGAATTAACTACCGATCGCTCAATTTCTTTTTCAACTTTTTCGGGTGTAATTTTTTCTACCTGAATTTCCGGCTCCAAATTTTCAGTTTTTATCGGAGTGGTTTCAATTTTCTCAATATTTTTTGGTTCTACTAGCGTTTCTTGCTCTAATGTCTTAGTTTCTTTAATTATTTCAACTTTCTTTTCCTGCTCTTGAATTGGTGTTTCTTCTATTAATAAAGAATTTTGAATCAATTCATATAATTGCTCTCTGCTACTTACACTAATTGCTGTGCGCTTTATGGTGTTTTGATATAATGTTGTGTCCCAGTTTTTAGCAGATAAACTTAAAAGTATATGTGCTGTATGAAAATAAGGAAATTGATCAACCAAAGCCGATAATTCAGAAACAGCTTTTTTATCCATTTTTAATGGATGAGCCATAAAATCATATAGTTCCGATTCACGCATTTACCAATTATTAAAAGCTCTGTTAAATATATCTTCTGTTAACTGTCGGTATATTTCGGTTACCAATGTAGCTTCTTTGTCACTAATATTTTCTGTTGTTGCAAAATCTGCATAGCGTGTAAAGGCCTGATCAAAATCTTTCGTTTGATCGAATTTATTTTTATAGGTTACCTGCACGCTTATAGTAAGTCTGTTTGTGCTCGCTTGCTCGGTATTTTGCACGGCAACCGGTCCAACATTATAATCTGATATATACCCTTCAAACTGTAAATCGGCATTGGATTTAATTAATCCCAAATTAGTTTGTTGTGAAACTAAGTCACGCAGTTTCTCGGTGAAACGTTGTGATAAACTGGGTGCGCCTAAACTTGTGTTATTGGTGAAAAATCCTACACTTACTGTTTTTGCTTCGGCCGGAATAGTAGCACCGGATAGAGATACTCTTGGTTTGCATGCTAACATGGCAAAAAAAACAAGCGTATATGTTAGGATTCGTTGTATCATGACAATTGTATACCAATTAACGAAATATCATCAGTTTGTTCAAATCCTTTTTTCCACAAGATTAGCTTTTGTTCAATTTCCGTTTTTTGCTCGGGCATGCTCAGGTTCACGGTTTCCGTTATCCATTGCTTAAACAACTTTGATTTTACTTTTTTACCTGCTTGCAAATCTTGCGCAGGTTTATCTTCTAAATTACCAAACTGATCAATAATTCCATCAGAAAACAGATACAATTTCATGCCCTTTTGAATAGCGATGATTTGTTCACTGTATTTTTCGTTTTTTTCAAATAAACCAATAGGTTGTTTATTGGGTATTAACTCTGTTACGTTATTATTTGTAAAAATAAATGCCTTAGCATTTGCTCCGGCATAAGTCAATTCATTTTCTTGAATTGAAATAACTGACATATCCATTCCATCCCGCTGGCCATCTCCATCATTATGAAGATTTAATGCTTGTATAACATCATTTCTTAATTCATTTAAAATTAAAGCGGGTGAAAGTATGTTTTTCTCATTTACAATTTTATCCAACAAGGTCATTCCAATCATACTCATAAATGCACCGGGAACCCCGTGACCTGTACAATCCGCTAAAGCCAGAATGTGCCTGTTGTTTTTAAATGTGTACCAATAAAAATCACCACTTACTATATCACGTGGTTTATATAGTATAAAGGAATTGGGTAAACTTTTACGCAAAATATTTTCATTAATTAACAAAGCATTCTGAATTTTTTGAGCATAATTAATACTATCTGTAATATCACGATGTTTTTCTTCAATAATATTTTTTTGCTGTGATATTAATTCGTTTCTGCTTTTCAGCAATCGGTTATTTTTTTTGAAATTAAATACAAAAAACAGGGCGGTAAATAAAAACAGCATACTTAATACTAAACCACCCAATTGTTTTTGTTTTTGTTTTTCGGATTTTTCTAATTCTAAATCTTTCTTTAACAACTCTGCTTGTTTTTCTCCCAAAGTGATATCAGATTCCAATTGGGAAACTTTATTTGACAACTCCTCACTATTTAATTTTTGACGTTCCTTATTAAACTTTTGAAGCCACTCATAAGCCATTTTATAATCTTGCTTTTTTAAATAAATTTCATTGTACGTCTGTAGAATTTCGATTTCTAATTTTTTAAAACCACGGCTTGTTGCAATTTTCATGGCAGAATCGGCTAAGTTTATAGCCTTGTTATAATTTCCTTTTTCTGCATAAAAAAAAGCCAGATTATTCAAAGAGCCGCCTATTCCCAATAAGTCGTTGGCCTTGATGCGATATTTTAAGCCCCGTTCAAAGTTCACTAAAGCAGAATCTTGGTGTTTATTCATGATATAAATTACACCTAAATTATTATAATCGTTACCAACATTAATGATATTGTTTTTTTCCAGGTCGAATCGTAATGCCCTGATAAAATATTCAAAAGCTATTTCCTTGTCACCTTTCCCTGCATAGGCAATGCCCAAATTATTATACACGCTGGCAGAATTATCATTCACTTTATTTTGCTTAATAAGTTCCAATTGTTTCGTGTGAAAATGAATGGCTTTATTAAAATTATCTTGCGAATTAGCAATTAAACCTAACTCACTGTAAATATTGTATTCTATCTGATAATTTTTTTCCTGAATGGCCCGATTCAAAACCAGATTGCAATAATGTATGGAAGAGTCAATTTGCCCTATGCCTCTAAAAATTTGTGCTTTTAAATGCATAATATCAAATGGATAATTTATATATCCTTGCTTTTGCCAAAAAATCAAAGACTGATTAATAAACTGCAATGCTTTTTTAGGGTTTTCATTTTCATACAATTTTGACAATAAGAAATAAGTTCTACCTCTAACTGAATCATGTTTTTGATCATTTCTTGTAATCTCAAAAAGCGAATCCTTGTTAAGTTGAAGATAATGTTGAGCTGATAATTGACTTATCAATATGCTAAAAAAAAGAAATATAAAAATTTTACTCCTCAATGTGATATTCATTAATTTTTCGATACAAGGTTCGCTCACTAATTCCTAGTTCCTTGGCAGCATATTTACGTTTACCTTTATGTTTAACTAAAGCCTTCTTAATCATATCTATTTCCTTGTCCTGAAGCGATAAGGTTTCCTCCACTTCAATGGTATGTGTATCTGTATTTCCTTTCGGTAAGGCGGTATGTAAATTGAGTGGTGACAAAGCATCTTTTTGATTTGAACCATATAAGCGATTGGCAATTTGTATATCCTCTGCATCTATAGCTCCGCTGTTTCCGGTAGCTGCAGAAACTAAATCATAAACCACTTTTTTAATTTCATTCAACTCTGCCCTCATATCTCTAACTACTTTAAATATGAGTTCACGATCCGTGCCCTGCAAACCGGAATGATCTGAACCGAGTACAGAAGGTACATTATTTGAATTATACTGAGGTAAATACTTTAAAAGAATTTCGGCATTAACTTCTCTGTTTTTTTCAATAATTGAAACTTGCTCAGCAATATTTTTTAATTGGCGGATGTTACCCGGCCAAAAATAATTCACTAAAACATTTTCAGCATCTTCCGTTAAGCGTACAACGGGCATACGATATTTTGTAGCAAAATCATTCGCAAATTTCCGAAACAATAAATGTATATCCTCTTTACGTTCACGTAATGGAGGTAAATAAATAGGAACCGTATTTAAGCGGTAATATAAATCGGCTCTAAATTTCTCTCTTTCTAGTGCCTGATAAAAATTAATATTGGTGGCTGCTACAACTCTTACATCCGTTTTTTGAACCTTACTGCTTCCAACTTTTAAATATTCACCACTTTCAAGTACACGCAATAAACGGGCTTGTGTGGCCAAAGGCAACTCCCCTACTTCATCTAAAAAAATAGTACCTCCGTTAGCTACTTCAAAATAGCCTTTCCTGGCTTCAGTAGCCCCTGTAAAGGCTCCTTTTTCATGGCCGAACAATTCACTGTCTATTGTTCCTTCGGGTATTGCACCGCAATTTACAGCTATATATGGGCCATGTTTACGAGCACTATATTGATGAATAATTTGTGGGAACACTTCCTTTCCGGTTCCGCTCTCGCCATTAATAACCACATTCAAATCTGTTGGCGCAACCTGCCTGGCAATTTCTACCGATCGGTCGAGTAATGGATTGCTACCGATTATTCCGAATTTTTGTTTAATTTCCTGATTACTCATACGCTTGAATTATTTCGAGTTAGTTGAGATAAACTTATTCTGCTAATGAAACTACATGTCCAATCATGGTGGTAGTAGTACAAGAAGTAACCAAAACATTCACATAATCTCCCTTTTTGAAATTTTCTGTTGGAAAAACCACTACTGCATTTTGGGAGTTTCTGCCCATGAACATACTTTCACTCTTTTTAGAAAATCCTTCTATTAAAACTTTATGTATTTTATTTAAACCTTTAGCAACACCAATTGCACTGTTCTTGTGTTGCAAACTCATTACT
Organism: Sphingobacteriaceae bacterium; assembly: GCA_016715905.1. Classification (NCBI taxonomy): domain Bacteria; kingdom Pseudomonadati; phylum Bacteroidota; class Sphingobacteriia; order Sphingobacteriales; family Sphingobacteriaceae; species Sphingobacteriaceae bacterium. The sequence continues at coordinate 712,281 of JADJXI010000004.1, forward strand.
TCGTTGTGTCTCTTATTTTTAATCTCTTCGCTCACATCATCTTTATACTTCCGTTCTGCCAAAGTTTTTGGTCGTTCACTATACATAAACATATAAGCAAAATCAAATTTTACTTCTTCCATCAAACTTAAAGTTTGGGCATGATCTTCATCTGTTTCACTGCAAAATCCGGTGATAATATCTGTACTAATTCCACACTCGGGTATTACTTTTCGTATGGCATTTATTCTTTCTAAATACCATTCGCGGGTGTAACCCCTGTTCATCAACTCCAATATTCGGCTGCTTCCACTCTGCACCGGCAAATGAATGTAATCGCAAATATTTTCATACTTAGCCATTACCTGTATTACATCATCGGTTAAATCTTTTGGATGCGAAGTTGAAAAACGAACTCTTAATTTAGGACTAAGCTGTGCAACTTTTTCTAACAACTGCGCAAAGGTTACTGCTTCTTGCTTTTGTTGTTCGCTCAGGTTTGCCTTCTTTAATCCACCTCCGGTATAAATATAACTATCTACATTTTGTCCCAACAAAGTCACTTCTTTATAACCGGCCTCCAATAATTGTCGGGCTTCTTTCAGAATGCTTTCAGGGTCTCTGCTTCTTTCTCTTCCTCGTGTAAATGGTACCACACAAAAACTACACATGTTATCACAACCTCGGGTTATACTAATAAAAGCGGTTACTCCATTACTATTTAATCGTACAGGTGTGAGGTCGGCATACGTTTCTTCTTTACTTAATATTACATTAACTGCTTTATGACCATCTTCGGCTTGTAAAATTAATCCGGGTAAATCGCGATAGGCATCCGGACCAACCACTATATCAACTAATTTTTCCTCTTCTAAGAATTGATGTTTTAGGCGCTCGGCCATACATCCCAAAACTCCAACAATGGCATATGGATTTCTTTTCTTCACCCGTTTAAAATCATTGAGTCGGTTTCTAACCCTTTGTTCAGCATTATCTCGAATAGAACAGGTATTCACAAAAATCACATCCGCTTCTTCAAAATTAGTAGTGGTTGAAAAACCGTTTTCACTTAATATAGAAGCAACAATTTCACTATCGCTGAAATTCATTTGACAGCCGTAACTTTCTAAAAAAAGTTTTTTATTGTTTATTGGACTAACAGACGATGAAAAAGGCTCTCCTTGTCGCCCTTCATCAATTATTTTTATCTCAGAACTCATTTATGGGACTCTAAAATTACCAATAATAATGACAAATTGACAGTTTTTAACAAAAATAGGGCCTGTTTATCGAATATTTATAACCAATGAGCCATTAATTTGGAAGTTGTGCTAATATTTATTTTTCTTTGCACCCTGTAAAAAATTACGGTCAACTATCGCCAACGGGTCAATTTGAGCGATTTTTGTTAATTATTTGAACTGACATATATATATGAGTAAAAATCTTGTAATCGTTGAGTCACCTGCAAAAGCAAAAACAATTGAAGGATTTTTAGGGAAAGATTTTACGGTGAAGTCGAGTTTCGGGCACGTGAGAGACTTAGTGAAGAAGGGATACGGAATAGATATAGAAAAAAACTTCACGCCAACATACGAAGTACAACCTGAAAAGGAAAAAGTAATTGCCGAATTAAAAAAATTAAGCAAGGGAGCCGATATGGTTTGGTTAGCGTCCGATGAGGACCGTGAGGGAGAAGCAATAAGTTGGCATTTATTTGAAACATTGGGCTTAGATAAGAAAAAAACTAAGCGTATAGTATTTCATGAAATTACCAAACCTGCAATAGAAAAAGCAATTAAGAATCCGAGGGAAATTGATATCAATTTGGTTAACGCTCAACAAGCTCGCCGTATTTTAGACAGATTAGTAGGCTTTGAATTATCACCCATCTTATGGAAAAAAGTTCGTCCGAGTTTATCAGCAGGAAGAGTACAATCGGTTGCTGTGCGATTAATAGTTGAACGTGAACGAGAAATACAAAGTTTTGTACCTACCAGCGCATTTAAAGTAGCTGCTATATTTCAAGTTGAAAACAGTAGTGTTAAAGCAGAATTAGATAAACGCTTTAAAACAGATAAAGAAGCTGAAGAGTTTTTAAATAAATGTAAATCGGCTATTTATGAAATTGTAAGTTTAGAGACTAAACCTGCGAAAAGAACACCGGCTGCTCCTTTTACTACCTCTACCTTGCAACAGGAAGCTGCTCGTAAATTAGGCTTTAGTGTGGCGCAAACCATGATGGTTGCTCAACGACTTTATGAAGCGGGAAAAATCACTTACATGAGAACTGACTCTGTGAATTTATCTGAAACGGCAATCAATCAGGCAAAAGATGCAATCACAAAGGACTACGGAAATAAATATTATCAGTTTCGTCAATTTAAAAATAAAAGTAAGGGTGCACAAGAAGCACACGAAGCTATCAGGCCTACCTATATTAATGTACAAGAAATTGAAGGAGAGCGCAACGAACAAAGGCTTTATGATTTAATTTGGAAACGAACTATTGCCAGCCAGATGGCAGATGCCGAATTGGAGAAAACAACTGCAAAAATTGGGATAAGTACCAGTAATGAAGTATTTGTTGCACAAGGTGAAGTATTAAAATTTGACGGATTTTTAAAAGTTTATATTGAAGGTACGGATGAAGAAAATGACGAGGAGAATTCGTCTATGCTTCCACCAATGAAAGAAGGCAATAAATTAAAAGTAAAAGAAATTAATGCCACCCAGCGTTTCACTCATCACCCTCCAAGATATACGGAAGCCAGTTTGGTAAAAAAATTGGAAGAGTTGGGAATTGGCCGACCAAGTACTTATGCCCCTACAATTAGCACCGTTCAAAAAAGAAATTACGTTGAAAAAGTAGATAAAGAAGGTAAACCTAGAAACTATACTTATTTAATATTAGAAGGCGATAAAATAGCCAAAGAAATAAAAACGGAGAATACCGGAGCTGAAAAATCAAAACTTTTTCCAACGGATATTGGAATGGTTGTTAACGATTTTCTATTTCAATACTTCCCCGATATATTAGATTTTCATTTTACCGCAAAGGTGGAAGAAGAATTTGATGAAATTGCCGATGGTAAATTGGAATGGACCAAAATGCTGAAGGAATTTTACAAACCATTTCATAAAAATGTAGAAAAAACAATAGATAAAAGTGAAAGAGCAAGTGGAGAAAGACTTTTAGGGAAAGATCCGGTAAGTAAAAAAGATATAATAGTGCGCATTGGGCGTTTTGGACCCTTGGCTCAAATTGGCGTAGCCGATGAGCAAACCGGTGAGAAGCCAAAATTCGCTGCATTAAGAAAAGACCAAAGAATGGAAACTATTACTTTGGATGAGGCTTTACTTTTATTTAAAATGCCCAGAATAACGGGTGAATTTGAAGGGAAAGAAATGAAAGTTGGCATTGGAAGATTTGGCCCTTATATTGTACATAACAGTGTATTTACCAGCTTAGGAAAAGAAGATGATCCTTACACTGTGGAAGCTGATAGATGCATAGAATTAATATTAGCCAAGCGTAAAAAAGATGCTGAAAAATTAATTAAATCGTTTGACGAAAATCCGGATTTAAAAATAGTAAATGGTCGTTGGGGTCCGTTTATTTCCATGAATCGTGAAAATTTTAGAATACCAAAAGGTACTGAACCATCCAAACTTTCATTTGCCGACGTGGTACAAATCATTGGCGGACAAGATAAATACGAAGCGGTAATTGAAAATTCAAAATTTAAAGCCGGAAAATCAAAAGGTAAAAAAACAGCGAAGTCAAAAAGCGTAGCGAAGTCAACCGCTAAAGTTGCTGCTCCAAAAAAAACCGTTAAAAAAGTTGCCGCAAAAAAAACTGCGGTAAAAAAGAAAGCCGTTAAGAAAACAGCTGTGAAGAAAAAGGCGGCCAAAAAAGCAAAAAAGAAGTAATTGCTTCTGCTTTTTCAAGTTTTTTAATCGTTCCCAATTTTGCGTACATTTAATTAAAATGTCGGCTTATCTTATACTTCTAATCAAAGCTATTCTCGCTTTAGTATCATTGGCATTTGCCAATTTTATGGTGGGTCGCAGCCTTTTATCTTTCTATAAAAGTAATGCCGCTAAAAATTACTATGAATATTTTTTCAAAAGCTCTTTAACGGGAACGATCGCAATTGTAATAGTCATATCCCTTATCAAAACACAATTTAATTCCATTAACCTATTATTTTTACTCCTCATTATTTTTATTTTCATTGAAAAGAAAATTAAAAAAAATAATGAAAAACTTGTAAGCACACAAATTAAACCTCATTTAAAATCAAGAGATTTAATTACCCTACTTGTTTTTTTATCAATAGCTTTTCTATGGAATTGCAGCGTTATATTTATTCCTTCTGAATTTCCAATTGCTGAAATTGAAAAAGATAGTTTTTATTATGCCGAAATTTCAAAATGCCTAATTCAAACCGGTAACGAAAATACATTTTTAACAGCAAATTTAATTGGAGACACTTATCATGCGGCAACACCTTACCATTATTTTGATCTCTGGATCAATGGATTCATGGCAAAAGTTTTTAAAATAAATTACGCTGTTTCTTTACATCTCATTACTTATGCCTATTTTCTATTTTTATTTGCTATTGGAATAATATCCATGTTTGGTTCTTTTCAGAATAACAAAATAATTAATAGCATTTTAACCTTAGCTCTTTTATTTATCGGAGGTCTATTTATTTCGGAAAATATTTTTCACTTGTTTCAGTACCAATCTCAAATGGAAGGAATGAATGAACGATTTGGCGGTAAACTGGCCATGATTTACGGTTTTGCACTGGCTAGTATGATGAGCTTTAAAGATCGAAATTACTCCTCCGGTTTATTCTATTTATTCTTATTGCCTATCCTGTCAATAAGTTTAGCCCCTGCAATTTATGGCGGAATTATCCTTTATTGCTCCATTTTATTTTTTAAGAATTCAGAAAAAAGAAGTGAAAGCATAAGGTATTTATTTTATGCAGCACTCCTTTTAACGGCTATTCAATTATTTTACGCATTCAATAAAAACTCCCATTTAAATTACAGATTAGATAAACCACTTTTGAAATACACCGATTTTACTGAATTTAGTTTTTTTAGGCTCAAGTTTTTTTTAGTGGAATTTTTTCTGAAATCCTGGGCCCAACCTTTTTTATTTGCTTTAAATTATTTACCGTTTATTCTTTTAGCGGTTTACTATTATTTTATTTCCAAATCGGATAAAACCTATCGACATTTAGTGCATATTTTGATTTGTATTTGGGTATGCGGACTAACAGCATTTTCTACACTTTATTTATTGGATGATGCTCATCAATTTTTCACCAACACGCACGTTTTAGCACATGTGTTATTTGCATTCACCTTTGTTTTACTTTACCAAAGAAAAGATGCATTTAAATTTATTTTATTGATACCTTTTTTATTTGGTTTAATCTTCCGTATTTATTTAAGTTATCATTCGTTTAAAAAAGTTGATGTTTATGGCAATAAAGTAAGCGAGGAATACCTGATAAAAGTGAATCAGCAATTTGATTCTATTACTCAAATAACTCATGGAGGCGTGATGTATGATAAAATATTATATAATAACACTAGAATAACTTATCCCTTGGAGTTTTATTTATGTCCAACCATTCTTAACCCGCTTGTTTATACTCCTTTTAATTTAACTCCGGAAATCATAAATGAAAAATGGAATTTATATCAGTATGATAAGGCTATTACCAGAAGCCCGTTTGTGCTTTTTTGCAGATCAGAATCCCAAAAAAACAAAAGTGTGTTAGAGAATCAAATTGATTTTATTCAAAAATACAATATTAAATATCTGATCATACCCACATCAGACACCCTTAAGTATGAAAAATATTTTCAAATTAAGCAGGAAATAAAAGATAAATTATCCGGGCAGAAAATAATATTTTTAAATTAAAAAAAAATGGAAAAAGTAAACATAGGTGAAAAATTGAATTTATTTCATGAGCATTGGTCGCCTCATATTGTAGGCGAATTGAATGGGCAACACATCAAATTAGCCAAGTTAAAAGGTGAATTTGTATGGCACAAACATGATTTGGAAGACGAAATGTTTTTAGTATTGAAAGGTACATTAACCATGCATTTAAGAGATAAAATAATTGTAATTAAAGAAAAAGAATTTATAATAATTCCCAAAGGTACTGAACACAAACCGGAAGCTATTGAAGAAGTTGAAGTATTGTTGTTTGAACCTATATCTACCTTAAACACAGGCGATGTAAAAAACAATCTGACCAAATCAGATTTAAAGAAAATTTAAACCCGAATTCCCATTACGCATACGTCATCAATTTGCTCCAGGCTACCCTTCCAGGCTTCAAAAGTTTCATTGAGAATATTTCTTTGCTCTTGCATAGGTAATTTTGAAATACTTAAAACCAACTCTTTAAAATTTTTGAATTTAAACTTCTTACCGTTATCTCCTCCAAACTGATCTACATAACCATCCGTAAGTAAATAAAAACAATCTCCCGGCAAAACATCAATTTCATGCAATTCAAATTTTTTACCTTCCGTTGAATGCCCTCCAATAGAAAATTTACTCGGTTTAAATTCGATTAATTCATTATTACGGATCAAAAGTAACGGGCGTTGAGCTCCCGAATAGTACAATTTATTTTCGTTTTTATGATAGGTACACAAAGCTAAGTCCATACCATCATTGGCCGATGCTTCTGAACTTTTCTTTATCAATTGAACCAATTTCTGATCAATGGCTGACAAAGCTTGTGCCGGATTATCCACCTGTTGATCGTTAATTACTTTATACATGATATCGCCGCAAATTAGCGACATAAATGCGCCCGGCACGCCATGACCTGTACAATCAGCCGCAGAAAAAACTGTAGTATTATTGCTAAAGTGATCAAACCAATAAAAATCACCGGATACAATATCTTTTGGCTTGTATAAAATAAAAGCTTCTTTAAAATTCTTATTAAACTCTTCGGTATTTGGAGCTACAGCCTGTTGAATTTTTTTAGCATACCGAATACTATCGGTAATATCCTTGTTTTTTTCTTCAATGATAGCTTTTTGTTTTTGAACTTCGACCGTTCTTTCCTGCACTTTATGCTCAAGATTTTCATAAAGATTGGCGTTATCCAAAGCAATTGCAATGGAAAGTGCCATATTCCTTAAAATGTTTACATGATAATCCTGATAAGCATTTTTTGTAAAACATTGTGCTGTTAATACTCCAATTTTTTTCTCTTTTGTAAAAAGAGGCAGGTAAACTAAAGAGTCAGGCGTTTCACCTACAATAGATTTGTTGAAGTTTTTTGTGTACTTCACATATTCTACCATATGATCATTAATCACTATTTCTTTTTCTTCTTCAAAGCACATTACGGCATATCGCTCTTTATTATCCATGCTTACTTGGACAAAGGGAAGCTTTTCACCTTTTTCAATAAACCCTGAAAATCCGATGGTATTCGTTTCCGGATTGTACATCCCAATACCAAAAGATTCAGCCCGAACAATGCTTTGGAGATTTTCATATACTCGAGAAACAATCGTTTCAACCGATAAAGAAGAGGCAATTACTTTGGCTATTTCGGCTGAAAGTTTAACATCATTAAAATTTTTCTCAATTAATTCTTTTTGTTTAATCACTTCTCTGGTTCTTTCCTGAACCATATCTTCCATATTTTGGTATAGAAATGCATTATCGATAGCGATGGCCACATACACTGCAAGGTTCTTCAAAATCTGAACGTGATAATCACTATAAGCATTTGCTTGCGTGCTTTGCACCGTTATAATACCAATCACTTTTTCTTTTAAAGTCATGGGAAGAAAAATGATAGATTTAGTATCAAAGGCGCCCTGAATAACCATATCTCCCCTTTTGATAAATTGATCTATTTCAGCATCAAAATCATTGATAACTACATCCCGATTTTCATTGTAACATAAATAAGTTAATTTATCCCGGTCGGTAATTTGATATACCATACTGGAGAATTTATCCTTTCCTTCAATGAAAAGCGGATAAACAATTTTATTCGTTTCTTTATTTAATAATCCAACACCAAAGCAATCAGCACTCATTAAACTGGTAATTTTAGCATATACTTTATCAATAATATCCTCTACAGATAAGGTTGATGTGATGTCATTTCCTATTTTAGTTAAAGTACGTTGATCCTCAAATGTTTTTTCAATTTGTTCTTTTTGTTTAATTACTTCTAAGGTTCTTTCTTTTACTTTCTCTTCCAAATTTTCATAAAGGTTTGCATTGTCTAATGCAATACCAATTGAAACGGCCAAATTTTTAAGTATATTAAAATGATAATCGGTGTACACATTTTTTTCAAAACTCTGAACGGTGAATACACCAATTTTCCGATCTTTAGAATACAATGGAATATATACAATAGCCGCAGAATCTTTACCCGAAACCGGGGCTGCTATTCCTTTTATGTATTTTTTATAATCTAGTAAATAGTCATTAATTAAAATATCCGTCTCGTTGGTAAAGCAATATGCGGCCAAACGATTTGGATCATCCGATTTATAACTAAAATAAGGCATTATCTCGTCATTCTCTACAAAACCTTTAAATTCGAGATTTCCATTAGATTCATTATACACACCAATTCCAAACATGGTGGCATCCATCAATTTATTTACATTTTCATATAATTTACTGATAATCGTTTCTACAGAAAGAGATGCACTAATATCTTCGGCAATCTGACCTAATAATCTGGTGTTTTCATATGCTGTGGAAATTTCGGCTGTACGCTCTGATACCCTTTCTTCCATTTGTGCATATAGAGAAGCATTATCAATGGCAATAGTTGTATAAATAGCTAAACTCTTTAAAAGCTGAATATGGTAATCACTGTATGCATTTACTTCGAAGCTTTGCACAGTAATTACACCAATATTTTTACCACCGTGTGAAAGCGGCATATAAATGATAGATTCGGTACTTTGTCCGGGTAGAGATTTTCTGGAACCCACCCTTTGACTATTGATAAATTCTTCCGTGAAATTATGAATAACCAAATCTTGTTGTGTTGTATAACATAAAACGGCAGGACGATTTTTATCAGACATTTTATGTGAATAGTCTTCCAGAATTTCGCCCTTTTCCATTACTCCCTTAAAAACAATTTCCTCATTTTCCGGATCGTAAATTCCTATCCCGAACATGGCAGCATCCATCAATTGATTCACACTGGAATAAACTTTACTAATAATTTCCTGTATAGAAAATGTACTTGTAATTTCACGTCCAATTTCACTAATCAGTTTGGTATTGTTGCTGGCTTTTTCAATTTCTTCTTTTTGCTTAACAACTTCAGAAGTTCTTTCTTTAACTTCTGTTTCCATATTTTCATACAACCAGGCATTTTCCAAAGCTGTGGCGGTATAGGTACTCAAGGTTTTTAAAATCTCGAGGTGGGAAGGCGTATATGCGTTAAACTTGAAACTTTGTACTGTAATTACCCCTATTATTTTTTTACCGAGAACCATTGGCGTAAATAAAAGCGAGTTTGGCATGTCGCCGGTTACCACGCGTATTTTAGTTACATACTTTTTATATTCTTTGCGGTTGTCATTTAAAAAAATGTCTTTTTTATTTTTGATACACCAAACCGTATAATTATCATCATCCGTTAAAGGAATAGTATGCACCACATCATCCAACACACCACTTTCAATTTCATACTTATACTCTACTGTATTATTTTCTTTATTGTAAATACGCACACCAAAACAATCCACAGACATTACCTCATTAATGCTGTCATATAGTTCTTTAAAAATACTTTTAAGATTCAAGTTAGAAGTAATGTGCCTTCCTATTTCATTTATTTTTTTATTTACCTTATAAGAATACTCAATTTCTTCTTTACTTCTCTTTAATTCAATCGTTCTTTCGTTTACAATACTTTCCTGCTTTTCATATAATCTTGCATTTTCCAAGGCTATAGCAATGTAAGTAGCCAGGTTTTTCAAAATATTTAAATGAAACGGATTGTATGCATTGGTTTTGAAACTTTGTACAGTAACCACACCTAATTTTTTATCTTTAAATAAAAGGGGCAAATATAAAATGGATTCTACCCTTTTTCCAATCTTAGGTGTATAGGCTTGTTTGATATACTTTATAATTTCTTTATCGTGATCATTTATTACAATTTCCCGCGCCTCATTAAAACAAATTGCCGTTAATCGATTAGTTTCTGATATTTTATATTTAGTATTCGTATATTTTTGTTTTCCTTCAATATAAAGCGGATAGATTACAGCTTCCTCCTTTTCATTGTAAATACCAATTCCAAACCCTTCAGCATCCATCAATTTGTTAATCGACTTATACGCTGTATTTACAATTTTTTCAACCGAAAGTGTAGAAATGATACGCTGACCCAACTCACTCATGTGAATAAGATTCTCGTTAAAATTTTCTAACTCTTTGGCTTTTTCTTCCAGTATTGCTCGCTCGGCACTATTTTGCAAAACCCGATTTTGTAATTCAAAACTTTTTGCCTGCTGAATACTTTTAAAATTTCTTACTTCTTCCTTATACTTATGATATAATTTAAAAAAGTAAAGCGCTTTATCATTTTGTTTTTGCTTTTCGTAAATTTCGGCAAGCTTTTGAGTTGTTTTATATAAAGTTTCTTTAGCACCAACTTCTTTGGCTATTTGATACGCTTCAGTAATAAATTCAACTGCTTTATTAGAATCCTTCTTTATCAAATATAAATTACCAATACTATTTAGGGTGTTGGCTATGCCTACTTTAAATCCAATACTTTTTCTAACCTTTAAACTTGTATTAAATTGGGATAAGGCTTTTTCGTACTGTTTAGATTTTAAGTAGGTATTACCAAGACCCTCTAATGCATAAGAAGTAACATTTAATTGTTCATCTAATCCTTTACACGTTTTAATGCATGTTTTAAAATACGATTCAGCATTCTTATATTTTTTTAAATTCAAGTAAGTTTCTCCGATACCCTCCTGAATTTTTGCTAATGCAATATTTAATTTATTTTTCTTTGCTAATTTCTCGGCTTCCAATAAAGACTTGAGCGCTTTTTCATTCTGTTCAGTAGTGTAGTACACTGTGCCAATACCATTTAATGCATCAGCCATAACCGGAATTTCATTTATTTTTAGCGCCAAATCATACGCGGTTTTATAGCATTTAAGCGCAACATCATAATCCGATAAAAGATAAAAATTGGTACCCAATGCAACGTATACCGATGATCCGTTTTTCTTATCCTTTAATTTCTTAAAAATTTCATTGGCTTGTAAACAATACTCAATTGCTTCTTCGTTTTTTGAAATCCAAACCATAGAAAAACCAATGTTCTTCTTGGCTAAAGCAATTCCCATTAAATAATTTTCTTTTGATGCTTTGACTAATGCTTTTTCAGCCAACTCAATAGCTTTTACAGGATCTTTTTTGATTAAAATCCTAGCCTTTTCATTTAAGGAATCAATTGTTTTGAAATTGGAAGGAGACTTTAAAGTAAGAGACATAATCAAAATACGTAAACACCTAAATTTAGGTCTTTATATTTGTTAAAACAAACCGAATTATTAAATTAACTTACTGTTAACTAATACTATATAAAATAAAAATCAATTAATCTCCAATTCAAACGGCATACGTGCCTGAACGCCTTTTTGACTTAAAATTTGACGTATTGATTTTAAGTATGGGTAAACCGGTCCCAGATTTTTTTGAAGAATGGACATTTCGGCATCTTTTTCAGATTTACCAAATAAATCTTCAAATGGATTTTTTGGTTTTGGTAATTCTAAAATTTTATAATCGGTAATTCCTGCTTTTTTTGATGCATATTGAATTGCATTATTTAAACCACCTAACTCATCTACTAGGCCAATGGCAATCGCATCAGCGCCGCTCCAAACTCTGCCTTGTCCAATACTATCCACATCACTTTGTTTCATTTTTCTACCTTCTGCTACTCTCGAAGTGAAAGTGTCGTAAACCTTTTCTACGCTAGCCTGAATGTACTTTCTTTCCTGTTCATCCAATGCCATTAAACCAGTTCCCATGTGGCTGTATTTATTGGTGTTTACCGTATCAATGGTGATACCTAATTTATCATCCAGCAATTTTTGCATGTTAGGAATCATTCCGAATACCCCAATAGAGCCGGTAATTGTATTAGGTTGGGCGAAAATCCGTTCAGCTGCGCAGCTGATATAATATCCACCGCTGGCTGCATAATTCCCCATACTAACTACTAACGGTTTACTCTTTCCCGCTAAAACAGTTTCTCTCCAAATCACATCGCTGGCTAAAGCACTTCCTCCGGGTGAGTTTACCCTTAGCACTATTGCCTTTACTTGATCATTTAAACGAGCTTCTTTTATTGCTTTTGCAATTCTGTCACTACCTATTTCCTGATCATCACCTTCGCCGCTCGAAATTCCCCCATTCGCATAAATAACTGCAATCTTATCTTTAGCCGTTTTTGCCTTTTCTTTAAAAGCATATTTTCCTAAACCTACCATGTTTAATTTTTCTTTATCCGCTTGCCCGGCCTTTTTCTTCAATTCACTCATAAATTCATCCATATACACCAATCCGTCAACCAATTTATTTTCTAAGGCATCACCGGGACTGCTAATTCGTAAGGTATTGGCCATTATCTGCAAACTGTCTTTTGAAAGGTTTCTGGATTCAGAAATAGCTACTAACATAGTATTCCAAATACTATTTAAAAAAGTTTCAGATTGCAAACGATTTGCTTCGCTCATTTTATCCAACATAAAAGGTTCAATGGCACTTTTAAATTTCCCGTGTCTGAAAATCTGAACGTCTACCCCTAATTTCTCAAATGTTTTCTTAAAAAACATAATACTCATACTTAAGCCTTTTAAATCCATAGCTCCCTGCGGATTCAGATAAATTTTATCACTTACAGAGGCTAAATAATACTCTTTTTGCCCATAGTATTCACCATAGGTGTAAATAAATTTTCCGCTTTTCTTAAAATCAAGTAACAAATCGCGTACTTCTTTAATGCTCGCAAAACCGGCATTTAAAGCTTGAACTTCCAAATAAATTCCTTTTACTTTTTCATCGTTTTTAGCACCCTCCAATTTTCGGGCAAGGGAATTCAAACCGGTTCCTTCCTCATTAGCGAATTTGTTCATTTTCCTGAATTCTTCAAAAGGATCTTCAATCTCTCGCTCATTGATATTACCACTTAACTTGATTTTAATTACTGCGGCTGATTTAGCCTTACCCGAATCATCCTCATTCATCGCCTCGCCAATACTGCTTTTAATTACTGCTATTATAACCACTATTCCCAGAATAGTTGCCAAAAATAATCCAATCAACGACCCAAAAAATGCCCCAAAAAACTGCTTCATAGTAAAGGTTTTTAATAATTTGTTATCTAATAAGAACCCTAAAAATACAAAGGATTATTAATTTAACCGAATTATAATATGAAAGAAGCAATTTTATGTTTGGGAAGTAATTTGGGCAACCGGTACAACACGTTAAAAGTAACGCGAAATTTAATTGCTCGTTTTGCCGGTAAGCTTGTTGCAAGTTCCAAGATATATGAAACTGAACCCTGGGAAAGCAAATCTCATTTGAAATATCTAAATCAGGTAATTATTATTCAAACTCAATTAACTGCTCCTTCCCTACTGCGGACACTATTGAAAATTGAAAAAAAATTAGGTCGGATAAGAACCGATGAAAAAAACGGAGACCGGAGTTGTGATATTGATATTTTGTTTTTTGAAAGAATGATATTTTCAAAAAAACAATTAACTATACCACATCCACAAATCGAAAATCGGATGTTTGTGCTCAAACCTTTGATGGATGTAGCCGCAAACTATAAGCATCCAATAAATAATAAAACAATTAAACAATTATATAAATCTTGTGCCGATAAGCTACATGTGAAGTTATACCAGAAACCAATTTATGTTTGTATAGAAGGGAATATTGGCAGTGGAAAAAGTACATTTGCTAAAGAAATAAGTCAATTACTCAAGGCTAAATATTTACCGGAAGAATTTGAAAAAAACAGCCTTTTACCCTTATTTTATGAAAAACCCGAACAATTTGCACTAATACTTGAAAACAGCTTCTTGTTAAGCAGGTTCCAGCAAATGAAAAATGTATTTGACACAACACAAAAAGCGGTGATTAGCGATTATACTTTCTATAAATGTCTTTGGTTTGCAAAAATCAACTTAAAAAATAAAGATTATAAAATTTTTAAAAAGCATTTTCAGGTATTAAATGATGAACTTCCTAAACCCGATTTAATAATTTATTTGAAAGCTACAATTCCTCAAATTCAGAAAAACATTAAAGCCAGAGCAAGAAAATTTGAAGAAAAAATTGATTCCACTTACTTAAAAAAGATAGCCAAAACTTATCAAGCAGGACTTGAGGATCTTAACAGCATTAAAATACTTCAAATACCCGTGGACGGGTATGAATTAAAACATACCAAAAGGTTAATAAATGAAATTAAAAGTGAAATAAATCAATTACAAAACGAATAATTTAATTAATTTTATTAGCTCATGCGTTCAATTCTTATTTTCATATCCATCTGCTTTTCATTGCTTTTTAAAAGTCAAATAACTTTTATAGGACATTGTTATATCAATAACGAAAAATTGGCTAATACCGAGATTTTAGTGAACAATGGATCAGATGTTATTCAAAAACTAAATACGAATAAAACAAATGACTTTAGTATTAAGTTGGAATTTGGAAACATTTACCGTTTACATCTTAAAAATGAGTTAAGTCCTAACTTAATTCTTGAAATAGTAGCCAATAATATACCGGATGAAAAAAAGAATATTCACATGACGCATGAAATGAATATTGAGTTTTATTATACAAATGATGATGATATAGATACCAGCGTATTTAAAAGACCATTTAAAAAATTAATATTCGACGGTAAATCAAAAATAGTGGAAGATACTGCATACACTGCGGCATTTGAAAGGAAAATTTTAAGACAGATACCATTGGTTGAAGAAGCCCGCGACCCTAAAGGTTTAGAATTTCCGGTAACAATTGCCGGACGATTAGTATTGAATGAAGATATTAAACTGCCTTTATCCTATAAAAAAGTTTCAATTTTTAATAAAGAGAATAAAATATTGAAAAGAACAGAAACCAATAGATTTGGCTCATTTGCCTTTACAGGAGTAAAATACTCGCAAATTTCAAAAATCAGAATTGAAACAGCATCTAAAGAAATTTCAGGAGGAGAAGCGCATGTATTAAACAGTAAACACGAGTCAGTTGCCAGTTCTAAATGTGCTGGCGAAGGGTGTTATATTAATTTAAATTCAGAAAAAACAAAGTCGTTGATTGACAATAATTATACGGCCAATATAGGCGGAAAACTAATACTCTCTTCACCGGGTTCTAAAAAGTTCTTTTCTAACAAAACAGTTTATTTATCAAACAAAAGAAATACCGTAATTCAAAAAACGACTACCAATATTTTGGGCACATTTGTTTTTGAAGGTTTAAAACCCGACGCATCTTATTATATTGGGATTGATGCCAAAGAAGCAAGTCCGGGTGAAAATATTGACTTTCTGAATAAAGACGATAAACTGGTTGCACAATTCGACACTGTGGCGGCATTTAGACGATCAATTAAGTTAAGTACCGACTTTAATCCAACCTTTAATGCGATTTCGATTAGTGATGATGAAATGAAAATGAATGTAAGAGCGAAATTATATGGTGATAATACCAATAACCCCATAGGAAAACTTAAAATACTTTTATTGAATGATGCTTATGTTGTTATAGACAGTGCATTGACAGATGATTTTGGAACATTTAAATTTAAATATCTTCCTTTTTTAAAGAAATTTTATTTAAGCGCAGAAAACACAAACAATATATTAGATGTGTTTAATAACATACTTGTTTACAGTATTGATGACAATTTATTAAAAGTAATGACACATGAAAAGGGAACAAAATTTGAATATCGCCCTATTCCTGCTGAAATGAATAAATTGAAAGAAATTGAAATAGATGACCCTTGGTTTGAATTAATTACAAACGATAAGGAAAGAAAAACAAAACGCGGATTAGATCAGAAAAAAACAATCATTGAGAATATTTTATTTAACAATAACGAACATGAATTATTGCCACAGGCCAAACAAATACTTGACAAAGTTATATTGGTTTTAAAAACAAATAAAAGCATTAAACTGGAGCTAAGCGCACACACTGACAGTAAGGGTAACGATGCCGACAACTTAAAATTAAGTCAATTGCGCGCGAAAAGTGTGCGCGAATACATTACGAAGGCCGGAATAGAAATTGATAGAATTATTTCTGTTGGATACGGGGAAGGTCAATTACTGAATAAATGTTCAAACAATGTACCTTGCACCGAACTTGAACATGCACAAAACCGACGTGTAGAATTTAAAATATTGGAAGAATAACAGTTATGAAGACCAGCACGATAAAATTTAATGTTACTGTAGATGAAAATCATTTACCCGAAAAAATTGAGTGGGAAGCTCCCGATGCAGGGAATAAAAGCACGGCAGAAAGCGTAATGATAGCACTTTGGGATAAAAAAGAAAATAACACCTTAAGAATTGATTTATGGACTAAAAATATGAGCATTGATGAGATGAAGAAATTTTATGTTCAAAATTTGCTTACCCTAACTGAAACTTATTTGCGAGCAACCGGTGATGATATAGGGGCCGGAAAAGCTAAAAAATTCTTTCAGGAATTCGGAAAAGAATTAAATGTTTTACAATAGTAAACGGGCGATTCAATTACTGTTCGCTATTTTTCTTAAAAAAGGAGAAATTCACATTACCATATTTTCTTTTTTCTAAAAAATAAGTTAATGTTTCCAAATTGGTTTTAGCGCCATGTTCAATAATTAAATATCCACCGGGATTTAATAGATTACGATTAAAAACAGAAGCGTGTATTTGCGCAATATCTTTTAAGTCGTAAGGCGGATCAGCAAAAATTAAATCATATGGGTAACTATTTGAACTTAAAAAACTAAAAACATCTGCTTTCACTACGCTCAAATTGAAATTTAATTCTTTACTTATTGATTTGACGTATCCACAACATTTAATACTTTGATCAACGCAGGTAATTTGTTTTACCCCTCTAGATGCAAATTCATAAGAAATATGACCGGTGCCACAAAACAGATCCAATACTTTAATTTCATCAAAACTTATTTTATTACTTAAAATATTAAACAAAGCCTCTTTAGCAAAATCGGTAGTTGGACGAACAGGTAAACCTGAAGGCACTTTTAGAATTTTTCCATGAAAGGCGCCTCCTATGATCCGCATAAATGCTGATTAACTAAACTAAAATAAAAATGTTCGGGGAGTTGCCACGATGTTTCGGTAAAACGAATTGCATTAACGGCAAAAGAAACATGCCGAATATATTTTTTCAATAATTCATGTACTTCAGAATTAACTAAAATATTTCCGGAAACTACCAGCTTTAATTTTTCAGGATCTAAACCGAATTGCTCTGCCATAAATAAAAGATAGTAGAGAACTTCCTCTTTATTTTCAATTCGGAAGGTGTTATAATAAATCAGGTCTTTATCCCTTTTCGCCAAAATTTCAATACTGTTATCCAAAAAGTTTATCCAAACATCTTTAGTTTTTAAAGAAGAATTAGTGAAAAACAATTCTATGGCTACAATTCCCGAACTTTTAATTGTTGCATTTTTAAATTCTTTTTCTAACAGATTCATTAAATTAGGTTGTGGTGAAAAAGAAAACTTCATGTTTTGAAAAGAATGGGTAAATACGGTTTGGATTTGTTGACCACTCGAAAACTCTAGGGTTTGTTTTACATTTTCCGGTTTATAAAATGATTCAGGAATTAAAGTATATATGGTATTATGAAGACAAATACTTACCTGCTGAAAATTACTTGCCGTTAACTGATGACTTTTAATTAAGTGGGAAATCTTTTCTTCTATAGATCTAAATTGCGTTAGTGCATCTAAATCAATCGTTTGAATAAGCTGAATTTGTTTAAATGACTTGTCACTTAAACAAAACTGAAAGTGGTTTTCACTTAAAAAAATGCTCAACCGGGTTATATTCTTAACCGGCACGGTAGCAACATATGCCTTTTGTATTTGTGAAACCAATGTCATCTAAGCCATTGCTAATATAACCTTAAAGAAAAAGAAGTGAAAATTTATTTACAGAGAAATTCAAAACAAGGACCTCTTTACATCAAATTGTTAATTATTAATATCTACTGAAATGCCATCCGAAATATTTAAGCCTAAAAAGTAAATGTCCAATAGAATTACATAAAAAAACCGTTATCTTTAATTCAAATACGAATATCAACAATGAAGCTCAAACAACTCTTTAAAATGAAACTCCTTATAACAATATATATAGTTATGATTAGTTTTTTAGGGTTTTCTCAAGGCAATTTAAGCTTTAAACTGGACTCCATACCGGCATACAATCCTGCTATAAGTCGAACATATGGAGTAACACTCCCGGAAAGATGGAAGTATTGCAAAGGCGACAATTTAAACTGGGCTTCGGTTAATTTAAAAGATGATTACTGGCCGAGAATAAATACAGAACTTCGGATAAACAATGTTTACCCGGCTATTTTTGATGGAATAGGTTGGTTTAGGCTTCCCATCGTGATTGACAGTTCATTAATTGGTAAACCATTATGTTTAATGATTCACCAACAAGGCGCCAGTGAAATATATATTGACGGAGAAAAAATATACGCCATGGGTGATATTTCAGCGGGTAAACAAGAATTTCAATCAAGAGAAAATTTAAACGGATTACCCATTTATTTTAGCTTTAAAAAAGGAGTAAATCATCTAATTACCATTCGATATTCACACTTTGCAATTGCCAAGTACCGGAAAATAAGTGATAACAATGCCATCGGATTTAGCGCGGCAATTGGTCATTTGCAAGAAGGTGTTCAAAACAATTATATTGCAGGAACCGTTATTTCATCTTTTTTTATTTTTTATTTCACCTTTTTTGCTGCCATTGGTTTCCTTCATTTGTTAATGTACTTTTTTTATAAAATTAACCGCTCAAATTTATATTTCAGCATTTTTTCATTAGGCTTTGGAGTTGGATTTTTATTTATGACTATTCAGTTTGTAGGATTTGATCCTGATTTTAACCTGAGTTTACAGCGCGTGTTTATTTATCTGCCATACTTTTATATAAGCGGATTATTAGCCATGCTTTATAGTATTTTTAATAACGGGAAATTGCCACGTATTTTTTGGATCATATTCACATTTCTCACCATAGATTTTATAAGTACTTTATTTGGGTTTGACTTAAAATATACTAGTATAGTTAATACTATCGTTTTGGTTATAGAGCCCCTTAGAATCGTAATTCAAGCCATTATAAAAAAGAAAGATGGTGCTTGGATAATTGGTACGGGTATTATCTCCACTATTGTTTTTTTCATTGTTTTTATCATGTCCAGTTATCTTCAAAATTCAGCTTACATTAACGATGGTCCGGCTATATCCTTGTTAATGGCATCCATTATAGTGTATTTTACCCTAAACATACCTTTAGCCATGTCTATTTACCTGGCCCGAGATTTTGCCCGTACCAGTAAAAAATTGGCACTTAAATTAAAAGAGGTAGAAGAACTATCAGCTAAAAACCTGGCCCAGGAGAAAGAGAAACAATTGATATTAGAACAACAAAATCAGATTTTGGAAGAGAAGGTAGTTCAAAGAACAGAGGAAATAACCGCTCAGAAGAAAATAATTGAAGAGAAGAACAAGGATATTACGGATAGTATTAAATATGCTCGAAGAATTCAAATGGCTCACATCCCCAGTGAATCCATGATAAAAAGGATATTGAATAAGCTTCGATAAACGGAACCTTTATAAAACCAAAAACCCGTATTTCCTACGGGTTTTTTGGCTCTCAAAAAACTAAAAACCATGGCTAGGCTTCTAGTTGCCCAATCGAACACGTCGACCGGGAGTATTTTAATTATTATCTAACTTATTCTTTAAGTCAGATAAAGCAGAAATGTCTCCTAAAGTTGTTTTTTCAACATTATCTTTAATCTTCTTAACTGCTTTCTTATTATCATCAGCCTCTGCTTTTTTAGCCGCTTTGTCTGATTTTCTTACTTCGTCTTTCACTTCTTCGTGTAAACGAGCGTGTGATACTACAATACGTTTAGCATCTTTGCTAAATTCGATTACTTTAAAATCAAGAATTTCTTCTGACTTTGCGTTTCCACCTTCAGCTTTAGCTAAGTGACGAGCCGGACAAAAACCTTCTACGCCATATGGTAATCCAACAGTGGCACCTTTATCATTTACAGTCATAACGGTTCCTTTATGTACCGAATCAATAGTAAATACAGTTTCGAATACATCCCAAGGATTTTCTTCTAATTGTTTATGACCTAAGGATAATCTGCGATTTTCTCCATCGATTTCAAGAACAACAACATCCATCTTCTCTCCTACTTTGCAAAACTCACTAGGATGTTTTATTTTTTTACTCCATGATAAATCAGAAATATGTACTAATCCATCAACACCTTCTTCCAATTCAACAAATACACCAAAATTAGTGAAGTTGCGAACTGTACCTGAATGTTTCGAATTCTTAGAATACTTCTCCATAATCATGTTCCAAGGATCAGGAGTTAATTGCTTCATGCCTAAGCTCATTTTGCGTTCTTCGCGATCCAAGGTTAAAATCTGAGCTTCAATTTCATCTCCAACTTTAACAAATTCCTGCGCACTACGCAAGTGCTGGCTCCAGCTCATTTCACTTACGTGAACTAAACCTTCTACACCCTGTGCAATCTCAACAAACGCACCGTAATCATTAATTACAACTACTTTTCCTTTGATTTTATCGCCCACTTTTAATTCAGCATTCAAAGCTTCCCAAGGATGCGGAGTTAATTGTTTTAAACCTAAAGCAATTCTCTTTTTATCATCATCAAATTCAAGAATTACAACCTGGATTTTCTCATCTAATTTTACTATTTCTTCAGGATGATTAATTCTTCCCCACGATAAATCAGTAATGTGAATTAAACCATCTACTCCTCCTAAATCAATAAACACACCATAAGAAGTAATATTTTTTACAGTTCCTTCTAATACTTGTCCTTTTTCTAATTTAGAAATGATATCTTTTTTCTGACTTTCAATTTCAGCTTCAATTAATGCTTTATGTGAAACTACAACGTTTTTAAACTCATTGTTGATTTTCACCACTTTGAATTCCATTGTTTTTCCAACGTACACGTCGTAATCACGTATTGGTTTTACATCTATTTGTGAACCCGGTAAAAACGCTTCAATTCCGAATACATCAACAATTAATCCACCTTTAGTTCTGCATTTTACAAAACCTTTAATGATTTCATCTGTATTCAAGGCAGCATTTACACGATCCCAACTCTTATTAGCGCGGGCCTTTTTGTGAGAAAGTATTAATTGACCACTTGCATCTTCAGCATGTTCAACAAATACTTCTACTGTATCTCCAATTTTTAAATCAGGGTTATATCTGAATTCAGAAAGTGCAACTACACCATCTGATTTATAACCAATGTTTATAACAACTTCACGGTTGTTTTTTGCTACTATTACACCTTCAATGATTTGAAGATCTGTAATCGTGTTTAACGATTTTCCATAGAGCTCATCAAACTTTGCTTTTTCTTCGTTTGAATAATTTTCTTGTTTCTTACCAATCGAACTCCAATCGAAATCCGGATTACCTACTAGGGCTTTTTCTGCCATTTTATTAATTAATTGTATTATATCGCGAGGCCGATATAAGGGGTTAAACTTATTTATTTATGCGCTTTTGCCTCAAAAAGCGGGGTACAAATATACGATTTTTAAGCCCCCCTTTTTGTTGAGTTGATTAATTTTAAAATGCTGATTTTTAAATAAATAGATGAAGCTAAAATGTTTATAAATTGTAAAATTTAATTCCAATTTCTATACATTCAATTTTAAATACCTGAAAAATAAAGACTTAAGGTTTAAAGGGAGATAAAGGACTGAATATTGCTTAATCGTCAAATAATTCGCTGTCGCTAACAATTTTGCATTTAGGTCCGGGGCGTGGAACTATCATGGTTTCAAAAGGCTTCATGGCTTTACTTGCTTTATCATACTTCATCGTTAATTTAACTTCCGATTTGCAAGTAACACCGCCTTTAACTGCAGGATTCCAAGCATTCATCATTTTAACTGCGGCAGTTAACTGTGCATTTAAAATTTGATCAGTTCCGGTAACCATAATTTTTTTAATTGAGCCATCATAATTAATTTGTATACGAATGAGTGCTAACAAATGTTTGCCGTGTCTTTTTTGTTTTTTAGAAAGGGTAATATTGTTTTTAAAAAATTCATTTAAATCATCATCGCCATTTTCATAAAAAGGAGGGCGACATGCTTTAGGATCTTTTGCTCTACGCGGCTTATTAGGTATAGCCTTTTTAGGTTTAGAAGCTTTTAATTCGGCATCACTTGCGGTGTGCGTAGTTTCAGGACCATGACCATCATATTCACCACCATCATCTTCTTCATTATGATGCGGAACTTTTACCGGCTCCGTATTTTTTACGACTTTCTCTTCTGTTTTCTCCTCTTTCTTCGTATCAACTTTCTTTGGTTCTTCAGCTTTCGTTTCCTTTACGGTATTTTCTTTAGGTTTACTTTTTTCTTCTTTTACTTTCTCCGGAGTTTTTACAGGTGTTTGCACCACAGGCTCTTCTACTTTTTTCACTTCTGCTTTTGCTGTTGGATCCGCTTCATAATAAATATAAAAACCTTGAGCTTTTTTAAAGGCCTCATTCTCTCCGGAACGGGTGTATTGACACATGTTTAAATAAGCAGTGCTGAACTGAAATAATCCCGGATAGGTTGCTAATAAATTCTCCCATCGTTCTCTGTTGTTATCTTCCCGCTTTTCCATGTCATCATTATCATATTCAGAAAAAACTAATACAATATCTGTAACTGTTTGTTTTAGTATGGCATCAACAGCAGGATCTTTAGGCATGCCATCGCTTCCTTTCTTCGACTTTACATAAACGTATTTTTTTGCTGTTGGAGTATAGGCTTTTGATAAAGAATCTATATCAATATTCATGTCATCATAAGTTGTTTCCTGGGCTGACATAAAAAAACCGGCTAGAATAGCCAGTACCGAAAATATTATCTTTCTTTTATTCATATAGATGTTTTACAAATAGTGAATATACAATTAATTTTTACTAAAAAGTGAATCTACAAATTCAACTGCATTAAATAATTGCAAATCATTTATCTTTTCTCCTACGCCGATGTATTTCACCGGCACTTTAAATTCATCTGTTATTCCAATTACCACGCCGCCTTTTGCTGTACCATCTAATTTTGTTATGGCTAATGCGTTTACTTCGGTTGCTGCAGTGAATTGCCTGCACTGCTCAATGGCGTTTTGTCCGGTACTTCCATCTAACACCAGCAATACCTCGTGAGGCGCATCCGGAATTACTTTTTTCATTACATTTTTAATTTTGGTTAATTCATTCATGAGATTAACTTTATTATGTAATCTTCCTGCTGTATCAATTATCACCACATCGGCATCTTTAGATTTAGCACTACTTAATGTATCAAAAGCAACACTGGCCGGATCGGCACCCATACCCTGGCTAATTAAAGTTACACCTGCTCGTTCACTCCATACTTTTAACTGATCAACCGCGGCTGCCCTAAAGGTATCTGCAGCACCTAAATAAACATTTTTACCGGCTTGTTTAAATTGATTGGCTAATTTACCAATGGTTGTGGTTTTTCCCGCACCATTTACTCCAACAACCATAATTACATAAGGTTTATTTTCTACTGCAAGCTGGTTTATTTTTTTTAAGTCGGCACTTTCATTAATTAATTCGGTGACTTCTTCTTTTAAAATTTTATTTAATTCCGAAGCGGTTAAATATTTGTCGCGCTTAACACGTGCTTCAATACGTTTAATAATTTTTATGGTGGTATTTACGCCAACATCTCCGCTAATCAATATTTCTTCCAGATTATCTAATACATCGTCATCAACCGTGCTCTTTCCGGCAACAGCTTTGCTTAATTTACCCAAAATACTTTCTTTGCTCTTGGACAAACCGTGATCGAGGCTTTCTTTATTCTCTTTGGTAAATAATTTGGAGAAAAAACTCATTGAAATTATTAGTGTGTTTAGGTTTATAAACAAAAAAATTCTTTCCGGTTGGGAAAGAATTTTCTTTAAATGTCATTCACATATTTATTTTGATTTCAAAAAATCAGCAATGTGATCATTGTGCACAATCTCTTCTTTGAATAAATATGCACCCGTTTTTTGAGATCTTACCATTTTAATCACTTTTGTAAAATCTTTTCCTTTTCCGCTTTTTAAGGTTGCTACAACTTTCTTTGCCATGTGCTATAATATTAAAAATTACTTAATTTCTTTATGAACAGTCATACGCTTTAAAATCGGATTGTATTTTTTCAATTCGATACGCTCAGTGGTGTTCTTTTTGTTTTTAGTGGTAATATAACGAGATGTTCCCGGCTTACCGCTTTCCTTGTGCTCAGTGCACTCTAAAATAACCTGTATTCTATTTTTATTCCTTGCCATTTCTTAGTCTATTAGTATTATAAAATGCCGTTCTGTTTTGCTTCTTTTAAACAAGCACTTATTCCTTTTTTATTAATGTTTTTTAATGCAGATGTAGAAACACGTAATGTTATCCATTCTCCCGTTTCAGGTATGAAAAAACGCTTACGTTTCAAATTCACTTTAAACTGACGACGAGTTTTAGTATTAGAGAAAGAAACTGAATTTCCTCCCATCGCTTTTTTTCCTGTTAACTGACAAATACGTGACATAATGCTTTTTCTTATATTGATAAATTCCCTTTAAAAAGGGACGCAAATATACATCATTAGTGACAATTCACCAAAAACATTATTAAACAACTGTAATTCAAGTACTTAATAAACTTTTTTAGATAATTCAAAAAGGCTTAAATTGCAGAATATTAGTTAACATGAGAAATTTCATCTTATCAATATTTTGTATAGTTAATTTGTTAGGTTTTGGACAAGATACCTTATTTTTCATCAATCAAAAAAAGTTAGCCGTTGTTCTTTTAGAAATAAATCCGGAAAGTATTAAATATAAAAGATTTGACAACAAAGAAGGTGCTACGTATACCGAACTAATTAGTAAACTACAATACGTTAAACTACAAAATGGTGTCATTGAAAAATTTAATAACGAACCAATTAAAGTTGCCAATACCAATGAAAACAAGGAGAGAGACTCTTTGATTTACAATTCAAATAAGGAAGCAGATCCATTTTTTGACGGGGACAAACCAGATGTTTTAATTTTTAAATCCGGTAAAAAAACGGAAGCTAAAGTTTTAATCGTAAATGAAAATGAAGTAAAATACAAGTTGTTTAATTTTCAGGATGGGCCAACTTATCACGCACAAAAATCAGAATTAAACTCTATACAATATGGAAACGGAAGAAGCCAAAATTTGAGCAACAATTCCGAATCATCAACTATAAACAATAATACTGCCTCTAATAATAAGGTGAATACAGAAAATAAAAGTGATAAAGAAGAAAAAGAAGACAAGGAGGATGAAATTACGGAAACTAAAAGCGGATACGCAGACCCGGCAAAAATTTACGGAGCTCCAACTTTAGCGGGAGAAACAAACGCATCCTTGTATGCCCGCGGACAAAAAGATGCAATGATTTATTACAAAGGATATGGAGGTGGCCTTGGTTCTGGCTGCGCAGCACTAGGGTGCACACCAATCCTTGGGCTTATTCCGGCCGTTATAGTTTCAAATACAGAACCAGATCATTTAAATCTGAACATGCCCTATTCCATTTATTCTAGTCAAATAGAATATAGGAGGGGTTATACTGAAACGGCCTATCGAATCAAAAAGAAACGAACTTGGGCAGGATTTGGCATTGGTTCAGGAATTTTTATTGGTATTGGGATACTAGCTGCCTTTGCAAGATAATCATGAATAAATTCATAATCATATTACTTTTATTAATCCCATTAATCAAACCGGTGTTGGCACAGGACACCCTCTATTTTAGCAACACCAATAAGCTTTGTGTGCAGCTTATGGAAATTAATCCGGATAATTTAAAATATAAACGATATGATAATTTAAATGGTCCTATTTACACAGTGAGTAAATCTGAAATCATAAAAATTGTTTTTCCAAATGGCGTTACAGAACAAATTAATCCAAACGAAGGTTTAACAAAAGAAGACGATAAGAATAACGAGGAAGATTTTTTTAGCGGAGATGCGGCAGATACACTTTTTTTTACTTCCGGAAAAAAAACAGTGGTGAAAATTTTAATGAATAGCACAACTGAAATTAAATACAAGTTGTGGGATTTTCAAGATGGACCAACCTATCAGGTTGGTAAGAATGAATTAAACAGTATTCATACAGGAAAGGGCAAAATTATTTCCATGGCTCAGGAAACAAAAAAAGAAGAAATAAAAAGTCAACCGGATGAATACGCAAAATATACCGCTTTTACCGGGTACTCATATGCATTTAATCAACGTTTGTATGATAAAGGAAAAATAGACGCAAGGCGCTACTATCGCCATAATGGCGGGGCAGTAGGCGTTGGTTGCGCAGCGGCAGGTTGCGGACCGTTAATAGGCATTATTCCGGCAGTAATTGTGGCCGATAATGAACCCAAAGAAATAAATTTAAGAATCCCACCAAGCGAATATTCAACACATCATGATTATTTAACCGGTTATAAAGAGGAAGCGAAAAGAATTAAAAAGAAAAAAGTTTGGACCGGATACGGAATTGGTTCCGGTGTACTGGCTGCTTTAACTATAGTTTACTATATCATTTTATTAAACGGTATTTAGGGGCCGTCAATCCTGTTCCAAAATACTTATCCGGATTCCGATGAATAATTACTTCATCGGTATAATTTTCTTCCAAGCAATTTTCAAGTAATTTCTTACCCCCTTCTACCAACACCGACTGAATTCCATTCGCATATAAATAAGCAAAAACATGCTTTAAAATGTTTTGTGAAAAATCCAGTTGAACAAATTGAATATTATCTTTTTCTGAATTCAATTTTGAATTGAAAATAATGGTTTTGGCTGCTTGATTAAAAATATGATGAGTTGGAGGAACATCCAGATTTTTATCCAGAATAATCCGAATTGGATTTTTTCCTTCTACTAAGCGTGTTGTTAATTCGGGATTATCATAAATAGCCGTGTTTTTACCAATAAAAATGGCATCTACACCGGCCCTTATTTGATGGGTTTCGATTAATTGTTCGGGGGTACTAATCATGTTTTCCGAACGATTTTCAGGAACCGGCAATTTACTAATAAACCCATCGGCGGTTTCAGCCCACTTCAAAATAATATGCGGTCTTTTATTTTCATGGAATGTAAAAAACCGTTTATTCAATGCTCTTCCCTCCTCTTCTAATACTCCTTCAATCAATTCAATTCCTTGCGATTTTAATTTTTCTATTCCTTTACCTGACACCAAAGGATTTGGATCTTTATTTGCAATCACCACTTTTTTAAATCCTTTTTCAATAATTAAATCGGCACATGGCGGGGTTTTACCGAAATGCGAACAGGGTTCCAAATTAACGTACAGGGTGCAATGTTCCGGTGAAATATCAATAGGTAAAGCGCGTATAGCATTTACTTCGGCATGTGCTTGTCCATATTTTTCATGATATCCCCGAGATACTATTTTATGATCATGAACAATAAAACAAGCCACCAGCGGATTTGGATAAGCATGCGGATTACCCTTTGCTGCATAAACCAGCAAATCCTTCATAATCCCTTTATCAAATTGTGAATTCAATACCCCTTTTAATCTTACGAATTTATATATTTATGCGTTCAAATCTTGCAATTAGTTTCAGATAATTTTTATTCCAACAAAAAACAGGTATTAGGCATCCTGTTTCTAATACCTGTATTACTTTATTTGAAAAGTGTGTTTTATGATTTCACTCCATTTGATGAACAATGGCTCATATTAAAAAATAAAAATGTCCTTGCCGATTGGTCAAATATAAATCTGATTTTTTCCAAACCTTTGGCAGGCATGTATTATCGTCCGCTTTTAAACGTTTGGCTTATGTTGGATTTTCATATCGGAGGAACTTCACCATTTATATATCATTTAAGCAGCGTGGTCCTTCACGGACTTTGTGTGTTATTGTTGTATTTAATTCTATTAGAACTTCAGGTAAGTAAAAAATTATCATTCCTTTTCACGCTTATTTTTGCTTTGCACCCCATTCATTTACATGCGGTAGCCTGGGTGCCCGGTAAAAATGATTTATTGCTTGGCTTTTTTGCTTTGAGTGCACTTTTATTTTTACTCAAATATATTCAATCCAAAAAATTATACTTTTTCATTATACATTTTTTCTTTTTTAGTGCATCTCTTTTCACCAAAGAAAATGCTTTTTTATTAATCATTCCTTTTTCCATTCTAATAAATTCGCAAAAAAAATCAACTTTTTTAATATCCTTACTATTATGGACCGGCGTTATTTGCCTTTGGTATTTTATCCGACAAAATATTGTTAATCATTATATTCCGGTTCATGGAGAGTTAACAAATTCCATTATCAAATTTATCCAAGGACTTTTCATGGCTATTGGCAAATCTTTTCTGCCCTATCCTCAATCGGTTTTTCCAATCATCAATAATTTTTCCGTTTTAACAGGAATAGTAATTACCATACTTTTAGTAATCCTGACTTTGAAAAATAAATTACGCAACAAACGATATGGTTTAACCGGACTTGGTATTTTTATTTGTCTAATTGCTATACCCCTTTGGTACGGAGCCAATAGTTCGAGCGGTGAACACTACGAGCATCGCTTGTATTTACCGATTATTGGATTACTAATTTTTCTTTCTCAACTCAATATAAATTTTAATCACAAAAACTTTATTAAGGCTATGTATATTTTACTTATCGTTTTTGGGATAAAAGCTTTTATGCGGATGGATGTATATAAATCGCCATTGGCTTTTTGCGAGAGTGGAATAGCAGAAAACACCCAATATTTCCAATTTTATTTCGAGAAGGGAAATATTATGTACGATCAAAAAAAGTTTAGTGAAGCCATACAAAATTTTAATCAGGCACTTGAATTGCAAAGTAGACGTCCGCAAATACTCCATAACAGGGCTAATGCTTTATTGGAAGTTGGGAAACCGGAAGAAGCCATTGCTGATTATAATTTGGCTTATGAAGTTTCGGGGAAAGACCCCTTGATTCTGGTATCCCGCTGTGTGGCTTTTAATCGCATTGGAAAAATTCCGGAAGCCGAACGCGACCTTAAATTGCTTAAACAAAGTTGCGCACAATGTATTCCACCGGGTTTAGAAGAAAATATTAAAAAGAATTTTGACCGATATCAGTTTAATGTTATTCAAAAACTAATTAAGGAAGAACCCGGCAGGGCTATTTATTATGTGAACAGAGCTAAATTGTACCTCGATCATAAAATGCCAAAAGAAGCGCTGGCTGATTTACAAAAAGCCTGTGAATTGGAACCGGAAAACAAGGAATTTCAGACTTATTATCATGAATTAAATCAAAGTTTACCTCGTTAAACACTATTCAGCTCAATCAACTTGTAATTCAACCGAACTCACCCATTATTTCATCCGCTTTACTCATTCATGTCTTAAATGACTTAAACAATTTATAAGTTTGCTCAAAAAAATTCATGAAAAAATTAATTATCCTTCTTTTTATTAGTATTTCAACTCTGCTTAATGCACAAACTTCAACCTTTGTAAAAACATATAGTGTTCAAAACTTAACTCCGGCTGGTTTTCACCCCAAAACTATAATTTACGGTAACTCCCAATTCATAGTACACGCTGAAGGCTCAGGCTCTTTAAGCATTCAAAAAAATAATTTGAACGGAATTCCGGTTACTAAACGTAGCTATGCAAACTATAGCATTCTTGGTAATCCATCTTATTATCTTGAAACACTAAATGGCACATTATTAATAAGCGGGAGTAAAACAACTAGCTTGGGAACTGTACCATTTATTTTACGATTAGACACAACAAACTGCAATAGCATACTCGCTGCCGACTATATAATTGCCGGTTACAACAGTATCAGAATAAATGATGCCAAAGTGTTGAATAACGGAAACTTAATTTTAGTAGGGGGCGCTTCAAATACCGGCACATCAACTGCACAAGACGGATTCGTATTAGCAATTAATATTCCGGCAAATGGTAGTCCACTTTATAGCCACACTTTAACAGTAAACAGCAGTACTAACACAAGCCTAATTTCTATACAAGAAATTAGTAATAGCTCATTTATGTTTTCTGCAAGCGGTAACGGATCGCCTTACCTTGGAAAAGCCTTAAAAACCACAAGCACTTTTAGTACCATTAATGCTTATGGGTGTAGTATAGGCGCCTCCAGATTGAATTCATACACCAATGCAAAGAAAGTTTTTGCGCATACCAATGATTTGATTTTTAAATTAGATACTAATTTGGCTCAATTATCACTTTCTGCACAAATGGGAATAAATATGCCTGCCTGTTTAGGCACCAAATACGCTAATAACAAAATTTACAGAATGTTAACCGGTAACGTGGTGCATATTGTAGATACAGCTTACGCGGTTATTGCTAACACTTATTCTTCAGTAATTGCAAGTTCTTTAACTCCAAAGGATGTTGTTTCAGATGCGAATAATATTTATGTAACTTTTGGCTCGAATAGCACTAGTAATAGACATGATTTACTTAAAGCTTCATTAACCGGCACAATGAATTGTTCGAGCCAGGTTATTCCAAATCCGGTTACAAATGGAACTAACGGAGGTTCCGTTACTGCCACATCAGCCCCGGTTCCATTCAATTTACTATTCAATAACCCGGTTTCACCTACCATTTCTGTAACTTATACCGATGTTTGTAATTCGGTTGGAATAAACGAAATAATCAAAAACAATTCACTTCGTCTTACTAGTAATAACGGAATATATCATATTGCAATTGCTAATGAAATTGAAAATATTCAGTTATTTGACTTAGGTGGAAAGTTAATTGCTAATTTTACCTTTAATTCAAATTCTAATCAGGAAAGAATTAATTTGAATGATTTAACAACCGGTATTTATATTATTAAAATTACTGATTCTAATAAAAATGAATTTAAAGGAAAACTGATACGGTAAATTCTTTAAAACGATGTCTTAAGAACCACAATGTATTGCATTGTGGTTTTTTTTTAGTTCAAAAAAACGTATCTTTATACTCCTCAATTCTATTTCAAAATGTTTGATAATTTACAAGACAAGCTAGACAGAGCCCTTAAAAACTTAAAGGGGCAAGGAAAGATTACTGAAATAAACGTAGCCGAAACTTTAAAGGAAGTAAGAAAAGCCTTAATTGATGCCGACGTTAACTTTAAAGTTGCCAAAACATTTACGGATACCGTTAAAGAAAAAGCCTTAGGACAAAATGTGTTAACGGTAGTTTCTCCCGGTCAATTACTGGTAAAAATTACACACGATGAACTTGCCAATTTAATGGGAGGCACCAAGGAAGATATTTATCTGGCCGGAAATCCAACCATCATTTTAATGAGCGGCTTGCAAGGTTCAGGTAAAACAACCTTTACAGGAAAGTTGGCCAATTTCTTAAAAAATAAAAAAGGAAAAAGTCCATTAATGGTGGCCTGCGATGTTTATCGTCCGGCCGCCATCGATCAGTTGCATGTGTTAGGTGAACAATTGAGTATTCCGGTATATAGCAATAAAGAAGAAAGTAATCCGGTTAAAATTGCACAAGCTGCCATTAAACATGCAAAAGATAATGGAAACAATGTGGTTTTGATTGATACAGCGGGACGATTAGCCGTTGATGAAGAAATGATGAATGAAATTTCTGAAATCAAAAATGCAATTAAACCCAATGAGATTTTATTTGTAGTGGATAGTATGACCGGACAAGATGCTGTGAATACTGCCAAAGCATTTAACGATAGATTAAATTTTGATGGTGTAATTCTAACCAAATTAGATGGTGACACCAGAGGTGGAGCTGCGCTTTCCATTAAAAGTGTAGTAAATAAACCCATTAAGTTTATAGGTACCGGCGAAAAAATGGAAGCTCTGGATATATTTTATCCCGAACGTATGGCCGATCGTATTTTGGGTATGGGTGATGTGGTGACCTTAGTTGAAAAAGCTCAAGAACAATTTAATGAAGAAGAAGCCCGAAAATTAAGCAAGAAAATAGCCAGCAATAAATTTGATTTCAATGATTTTTTAAGTCAATTACAGCAAATTAAAAAAATGGGTAATATGAAAGATTTAGTGGGCATGATACCCGGCGTTGGTAAAGCGCTAAAGGATGTGGATATCAATGAAGATGCTTTTAAAGGAATTGAAGCTATTATCTCAAGTATGACCCCCGAAGAACGCAGCAAACCCGAATTAATCAACGGATCGCGCAGACAAAGAATTGCCAAAGGAAGCGGACAGGGAATTCAGGAATTAAATAAATTATTAAAACAATTTGAAGATACCCGCAAAATGATGCGCATGATGAATGATAAAAACGCTATGGCTAAAATGATGCGGAATATGCCGAGACCGAAATAATGAAATTGAAGAACTATAAAATACTTATCCCCATTTTTCTACTTTTTACATTTGTTAATGATGCTTGTAAAAAAATCTCCAAACACCCTTTAAATCTTTATGGAATATGGGTTTCTAGTGAAGGTTATTGTGGCTATATGTATTTGGAAATAAATAGAAATAATATTGGAACTTACGGAACAGATGCATATTACATAGGTTGCAGTTATAAAAAATGGACTGGAAAAGTTCGTTATAATAGTGTTAATATGTTTATAGGTTCAACTAAAATGACATTCATAAAAAAGCCCGAATTAAATTTTTCAAATGACTCAGCGGCCGGGCATGGTTGTCCCAAAAACCGAATTTTAGCAACAATGACCATCCAATTATCCAAATTTCATAATGACGCGATTTATAATTTCAAAAAAATAAAAGATTATTGATGAATACTAGTTTCTAACAGTAATTAATTTAGAAAAAAAATATTTTGCTACTCAAATATGATTTAAAATTATGCCATTCCGAAAAAAATCATTTAATTAGAGCTTATGAATACAACAACCATGAATTTAATAGACGGGAAATCGGTTTCCTTAAAATTACAGGATGAAATTGCGGCTGAAGTAAAAAAAATTGTTGAAGCAGGCGGAAAAAAACCGCATTTAGCAGCCGTTTTGGTAGGAAACGATGGAGGCAGCGAAACTTATGTAGGAGCCAAAATTAAAGCTTGCGAAAGAGTTGGATTTGAATCAACCTTAATCAGACGTCCGGAAAATATTACTGAAAAAGAACTATTACAAATTGTTTTCGAATTAAACTTAGACAAGTCTATAGATGGGTTTATTGTTCAATTGCCTTTACCCAAACACATCGATGAGCATAAAGTAACCATGGCCATTGCTGCCGAAAAGGATGTTGATGGATTTCATCCCGCTAATGTGGGGCGAATGGTATTAAATCTTCCGACTTATGTAAGCGCAACACCTTATGGTATTGTACGTTTATTGGGAGAATATAATATTGAAACCAGCGGTAAACATTGTGTGGTGATAGGAAGAAGTAATATAGTGGGTTCGCCTATGAGTATTTTAATGGCCAAAAATAATAAAGTTGGAAACTGTACTGTTACACTTACCCATAGTAAAACAAAAGACCTGGCCGCTATTACCCGTTCAGCCGATATCATTATTGCTGCTTTAGGTAAACCCGAATTTTTAACCGCTGATATGGTAAAAGAAGGGGCTGTAGTGATTGATGTGGGTACCACTCGCGTGGAAGATAAAACCACTAAGAGCGGATTTAAATTAAAGGGAGATGTAAAGTTTGATGAAGTTGCGCCTAAGTGCAGTTATATTACACCGGTTCCAGGTGGAGTTGGTCCAATGACTATTGCCAGTTTATTAAAAAACACATTACTAGCTGCAAAAAAGGAAGTTTATCAATAAGAATATTGCATTATTCTATTAATTTATTATTTGATGACCTTAAATAAAACCGGCGATTGGAGTTTTGCGCCAGCGATTGAGCGGCATGTTTAAGCTCCTTCGCATGAAAGATTAGCCCGGCGAAGAGCGAGTAGCGAAAGCGCGTTAAGGCGCCCATATTAAAAAATCTATACTTTTAAGAAGGATATTTTTTACTTTTTTAAATCTTTTAATACTTTCAGTGAGAAAATTAAAAGCAAAAAAGAGGCTAAAGAAATACAGGCCCACATAAACCAGGGCTCTTGCCATAAATTAGTTTCAACCGGAGTTACTTCAGAAACTATTGCCGGAATAAGTGCAAGTTCAGATCCATTGCCAATAATTAATTGTTTGGAAATTTTATCTTTAAAATAAGCGATATCATACACCGGTAATGCTAATTTTTTATCCCCGGCTTTTAAAATATATTTTTCGTTTTCCTTAAAATCAGCAACCAAATAAGATTGCAGCTGACTAAATTCTATTTTCTCAATTTCTAAAGCAGGATTATCGTTATTCTTAATCTCTATTTCAAATTCACCTTCTCTGAAATTACTAATCTCAAAACTATTGGAATGGTCAGAATTTAATTCAAAACTCATAATCAAGTCGCGGTATTGCTCAACTTTTTTCTTATTAGTTTGTGTGCGATTAACGTAAACATTCACTTCTCGCTTAAAAAAATTAGGTGCTTTTATATTGAATCTAATTTTATTGATAATTGCGGCATTTTTAAATTTCACTTTTATTAAAGTCGTTTTATTCTCCTTTACTTCGGTGCTTATTAAGGAATCTGCTTTTATTTCGTTTAATTTTCCGGCACTTATACAACCCTCAAAATAACCCGCTTTCAAAATATTTAAGGGTTTAGTGGAAAGATCTTTAATTTCAAACTTAATGTATTTGTAATTTACCGGAGGGAAATGAATGCTTCTATAGGCATTCGTATTATCTAAATCATACAAGTGATGTAAAAATATATGATCGCTAATCGAAAACCATTCCTTATTGTCATTGCTCCCGGTAATATCACACACTTTCCAGGCATCAGAATTTACGATGTTTAAAATTACATGTCCGATTTGTTCTGCATTTGGATTATGAATTGTAAAACGCGTGTAACGCCCCTGCCCTACTTCTTTATTTAAAATTTCATACTCTTTAAATGAAGTTGAATTATATTTAAAGGTTTCGTTCACCAAAAAATAAGGCGTTTCCCTTCCGGCAGAATCAAACAATCTTACATCACTAAAATCACTTTTAGCATAATTTTTTAATTCGGAAGAGATGGCTAAGGCTTGCAAAGCATTTTGCTTAGGCGTAAAAGCCAAACTATGGGTGAATACCTGGGAAATTCCAAGTAAACCGAATAAGATAAAACTAAGCGTTAGTATTTTCCTCATTATTGCTATTGTTTTTGGTTTGTGCATCATCCATTAAAATGGCTTTTATTTTTTGATACATAAACGACATAATTAATAATAAAACACCCAATAAAATAAAGGCTATAATTTTACCGGCTTCGCTTACATCTTTTATATCGTAAGTGAATAATTTAATTAAGGTAATGGCCAGTAATACTAAAGCCATAATACGAAGCGGACGAATTTGTCTTTTTATTCCAATACTTAATAAGGTAAAAGAAATAACTCCCCAAAACACAGGCAAGGCTGTTTTGCTGATCTCTTCCTTCATATAATCTATAACGGTATGCACCAAAAAATAATCATCTCGGTAAAATGCATTCATTTTCATCACCAACACATTTAAAATAACTTCATTTGACAAAATAAAAATTCCAAAGAATCCGAAAATCCAGTACAAAGCATTCTTTCCGTTTACAATAAAGTTATTTTGTTTTATTCCCTGTTTAATACATAATATAAAATGAGCAGTTAACACTAAAAGTGAACCAAAATGAAACAAAAAAGTATGGTAATACTTTTGTTCAGTATAACAATTATCCGTTATTTCATCGTAAGGCAATAAACTGTAAATAATAGTATAAATTAAAATATTTAAACACAATTGAATAAAAGAAAGTGTGAATTTAGATTTACTGTATGTTTTTAATAATAATATTCCGAGGATTCCCGTAAAAGCAAAATGATAAAAGAAGCAAATACCGGCAACTGAATTTGCTTTGTCGATATAGTTATCGCTTTGATTTCCGATTTCCAGCATACCGGTAAAGTAGGCAACTACGGAAGCTGTTATTAATAATATATTTCCAAAAATCTTTGGATTTAAATCATACCACTTTGGTTTTTCTTCCTTAGTTTGTTTATACAGTAGCATACCGGCTATAAAAAAGGCAGCAGCGGTAAATACACCGGTAATAAATGCTTTATTGATGAGTACAGGCATATGCTGATCTGCACCACTTCCGTAAAAGTTGATTAAATCCATGACAAAACTCACCACGGCACAGGAACTAATGAGTAATGAAGCTAATTTAAATGCCTTTAATTGTGTTTTACCCGCTAACCAAACTAAAAGTAAAGCTTCAGCTGCCCAGAACATGGTGATGTAATTCCCTTTCAATTGCACCGGTGCGGCAAGGGTGGCAAAGGTTAAAGTCATGCCCAATAAAAGGTAAACCAAATTCTTATCCGACTTAAATTTCTTATGCAATAAATAAGCGAGTATGAAATTAAACACGCCCACCACAATGGTGTAAATTCCTTTCAGGTGCCAAGCATATTCTTTTAATGCTAGCATGGAGGCGATATAAAAAACAAAGTTATTGCTCACCAATATAATTAGTTCAACATAAGTAAATGCTCTTTTTTCTTTGATGTTATTTACAATATTCATTAAAACAAATACCAGGTAAAATATATTGCCAAATAAAAAGGCACCGGCATAAGGCGCATTTACAACACCTACTACTTTTGTTCCCAACCAGGCGCAATATAAAATTACCGTGAATGCATAAGATAGAATATTGATGATGTTCCATTTTTTAATATAGGCCAACACCAACATGCCAATGTCCAAAATCAAAATATAAGTAAACAAAACTTTGTAATTGCCTTCGCCTGTACTTAACATTAAGGGCACGCCAAAACCTCCCACAAGGGCAAGCGCTGCCAGTTCTTTTCGATCATAGGCCACTGAAATTAAAACACTGAAGCCGGTTATAATGACCATAATCAAAAAGGCAACTGTTTGTGAAAAAATATGATATTCGTGGAAAGCTATGGCAATGGTAAAGTAAAAAACAGCAACAGCGCCGGCCACTAAAATGGAACTGAATGCCTTGAATTTGGTATGCAATTTATGCGCAAAAACCATAATGATGGCGCCGGTTAAAATACCTATGCCTACCCTAGCCGTTTCATTTATCCAATCTTTATCAATAGCGTATTTCACAAAGAAAGCTATGCCCAATACTAAAATGGTAATGGCTATTTTGCTGAGTAAATTCTCGCCAATAAATTTTTCGAGATCAGGATTGTTTTTCCGAAAGGTTTCAATAAATCCGGGAGACGCAACTTTAATCGGAGCTTTGGTTATTACCTTTTGTTCTGGAACTTTTTGTTGCGGTATTTCAGCTTCCTTTTTGGTTACTTTAATTTCCTCTTTAGGGATTGGAATTTCCGTTTTCTGAACTTCTTTAACCGGCTCAACTTTAATTTCCTGCTGCAGCGTTTTCTCTTCCTCTTTTTTTACTTCCGAAACTATTTGCTGGCTTGTAACCTGAGTTTTTTCATTTAAAAATTTGAGTTGAATAATAATCTGTTTTTGCAGATTATCTATCTTATTCTGAAGCTCTTTAATTTTGCTTTTTTGTATGGAATGAAATACAATAATTAAAACTAAAACAACCAATAATAAAAAAATTTCCATAACCGTATAATACTAGCGAATATAATAAAATATAGGGCACTAACAAGTAGGAGTTATATCCCAAAAATTCATAATTTAATGTGTACTGCATTTGTAAAATATTATTATTAAGCATTCTTACAAAGCAAGGAATGATTACCTTTATTTATTGATTTTTTTAAAAGATAATATAGGTATAGCTTGGGAATCGATTAAAGCGAACAGACTACGTGCTATCATTACCATGCTCATTATTGCCATTGGTATTACTGCATTGGTTGGTATACTTTCAGCAATTGATGCGATTAAAAACGGTATAAATAACAATTTCACCAGTATGGGCGCCAATACCTTTACTATTCGTAATGCCGATGGTAGTATTCGTATTGGAAGAAAAGGTAAAAAAGCCCGAGTTTTTAAACCGATAACCTATAAAGAAGCCGCAAAATTTAAACAGGATTTCACGTATGATGTAACCACTTCCATATCTACCATGGCAAGTGGCAATGCACGGGTTAAATATTCTAACAAAAAAACAAATCCAAACATTCAAATTTACGGGAGTGATGAAAATTATTTGACTACAGCAGGTTTTGATTTAGAAAAAGGCCGGAATTTTACACCTTCTGAAGTACAAGGCGGTGCACATATAGTATTATTAGGTCACGAGGTGAGGTATAATTTATTTGGAGATAAAGAAGACCCTATTGATAAAACCATTAAAATTGGTGCGGTACGATATAAGGTAGTAGGCACTTTAAAGGAAAAAGGTACGGGTGCCGGTTTTGGTGGTGATAAGCTTTGCATTATTCCGGTTACTAATGCGCGACAATATTTTGGAGGTCCGGATATGGATTTTACCATAAACGTTTTATGCAAAAATAGTTTTTTACTTAATTTAATTATTTACGAGTCTAAAGGAATGTTTCGTAAAATCAGAAAAGTAGGTATTACAGAAGAGGAAGATTTTGATGTGGTAAAGTCAGACAATTTAGCTTCCCTATTAATCGGAAATTTGCAAAAGGTAACGGCGGGCGCAACCATAATAGGATTAATCACTTTATTAGGGGCAGCCATTGGTTTAATGAATATAATGTTGGTAAGTGTAACGGAAAGAACCCGGGAAATTGGAATTAGAAAAGCCATGGGGGCTACGCAAAATATAATTAAATCACAGTTTTTAATTGAAAGCGTGGTAATTTGTGTATTTGGGGGATTAATCGGCATATTATTCGGAATTATCATTGGTAATTTAATCAGCATGGCCCTGGAAACCGGATTTTTCATTCCCTGGTTTTGGATTATCAGCGGCGTTATTATTTGTATTGTAGTTGGATTACTCAGCGGATACATTCCCGCTAAAAGAGCCTCCAAGCTTGATCCTATTGAGAGTTTACGATTTGAGTAGGTAAATCAACTCCGTTTAAATACTTTTTATAATATCAAACCTAATTTTAAGGAATGCTACAATTTGTAGCAAGACATTGCTACGCGCCTAGCTACCTTTGTTGTGATGATAGCAACGGCAAACACTTATTTTAAAGGAAGAGGCGCTCAATTGAATACCTTAAACCGATTTGAGAAATCTTCCTACGTGACCGATTATCAAGAAGTTTTGGATGAAGAATTACTCTTGGAACAAAAAACAGAAGTAATCTTTACGATTCCTAAAACAATAATAAATACGGTGCAAAGTCCGGATTTGGGCA
Source organism: Sphingobacteriaceae bacterium (assembly GCA_016715905.1). Taxonomy (NCBI): domain Bacteria; kingdom Pseudomonadati; phylum Bacteroidota; class Sphingobacteriia; order Sphingobacteriales; family Sphingobacteriaceae; species Sphingobacteriaceae bacterium. The sequence goes on from JADJXI010000004.1 coordinate 752,122, forward strand.
TGGAGTATTCCTTAAATCCCTATCAAGGCTGTGAACATGGTTGTATTTATTGTTATGCACGGAATACCCATGAATATTGGGGATATAGTGCGGGGGTAGATTTTGAGCAAAAAATAATTGTTAAACAAAATGTAATCGAAGTTTTAGAAAAACAATTGAGCAACAAAAACTGGAAAGTTAAACCTATTGTGATTTCCGGAAACACGGATTGTTATCAGCCACTAGAAAAGAAATTTGAGATTACCAGAAAAGTATTGCAAACCTGTTTAAAATTTAAACATCCGGTAAGTATCATCACTAAAAATGCTTTAATACTACGTGATTTAGATGTATTAGCTGAATTAGCCTCTTTAAACTTAGTTCATGTAATGATTTCCATTACCGGAACGGACGAAAAAATGAGGAATAAATTAGAACCTCGTACAAGTACATATCAAAATAGATTGAAAATAATAGAAGGTTTAAGCAAGGCAGGGATTCCTTGCGGAGTGATGATTGCGCCGATTATTCCCGGCATTAATAACCATGAAATTCCTGCGATAATAGATCTCGCCGCAAAATCCGGCGCCACTTCTGCCGCTTATCAAATTGTTCGTTTAAATGGAGCTGTCGGTCCAATTTTCAAAGACTGGCTAACTAAAACATTTCCCGATCGGGCAGAAAAAGTTTGGAACCAAATATGTGATGCGCATGGAGGAAAAGTAAACGACAGTAGATTTGGTGTTAGGATGCGCGGCGAAGGTAAAATGGCTAAATCCATAAAACAGTTGTTTGATATTTCGTTAAATAGATTTATGAAGAATCGAAAAAAATTTGAATATAATTTAAATGATTTTAATTATAAAGCAGCCAATGAACAATTAAGTTTATTTTGATTGGCTATTAATAAATATTAATTTAAACAAATGAATAAGCACTTAAAAATTTCCAACTCAGTCACCATTACTTGTACACCGAAGCGCTTGTGGCAGGTTTTAACCGAACCTGAACTGATAAAGATTTACTTATATGGAACTGAAACACTAACGGATTGGAAAATTGGAAGTGATATTGTATTTCAAGGAGAATATGAAGGTCACAAATATCGAGATCATGGGAAAATATTAGATATTATTTTACATGAAAAAATACAATATAGTTATTGGAGTGGTTTTAGTGGTTTAGCCGATAAGCCGGAAAATTATCACACGATTACTTATAGAATTAAATCCAATGGAGAAAATTGTGAATTTACCTGGGAGCAGGAAGGATTTGCCGATGAAAGCAGAAGGGATCACACCCAAAAAAACATGCCTGAATTTTTAAGTTCCATTAAAAAATTAGCAGAAATAGTTTAGTTTTTTATGGAATTAATACTTTTTCATCATCTTAACAGTAAAGATGATGAAAAGTTATTTTATTTATGTGTTTCTTACACTATTAGCCATAGCTAGCATTGGTAACGCACAAAAAATACCAGTTTCGAATTTAGAAAATACTAGATCTGAAATACAACAGAAAGCTATTTATTTAAATGAAAATTGGAAAAGAATTTCCGATAGCAGTCAGGCTTCCTTTAAACGTATAACACTTTTAAAGGATAATAATAATTTGCTACCCATGGGCGCATGTGGCAAGAAAAACTGGGAATTATACGGTTACAGAGATTCTTCTTCCAAATATACACTGCTTAATGGAGAATATTATTGGTTTGATTCCAAAAAGAGACTCAGTTCAGTACATTCATTTAAGGACGGGAAATATAAATACTGCAAAGAGTATTATAAAAACGGAGAATTGAAGCAATTTTTTAATTACGAAAGTGATTCATTAAACTCATTATGGTCGGTGACGCTGTACTCCAAAAAAGGGAAAATTAAAACAATGTATTTGATGAAATCGGATGAACATGGAAAATGGCCTAAAACAAGAGATTAAACCAATATTATTTTCTTTATTTAGTTTCCTTGCATATTAATTCACACAAGAATAAAACATCAATAGTTTCTAGTATATGAGCACCATGATTTATGGAAATGAATTTTGAATGGGGTATTAAACTAGCAATATGCTTTGATTCCTTTTCGCTTACCATTTTATCGCCTTCGCTCAAACAAATACACACCGGGTTTGTAATCTTTTTAAAATCCTGTTCTTCTATAGGATTCTTCTCCCCCATCGCATGCATCATTCGGCCGGTTTTCTGCAATAACTCGCGCCAAGATTCTCCATGCAATTCTTGTAGTATATGTGCGAATTTCGGAATTTTAGCTGCAATTAATTCCGGATTTAAATTTTTTATTTCCTTTGATGCAATTTCCGGATTCCATTCAAATTTAGTACCTAAACAAATTATCACATTCAATAAACCGGGATTTTGCAAAACGGTATACAAAGCAACATAACCTCCCATACTATACCCAAAAACATCAACACCTTGTAATTTGTTTTCATCAATAAATTCGGCTAATTCGTTCGAAAATTGTTCAATTGAAAAACCTTTGGCAAAAGTTTTTTTTCCATGACCCGAAAAATTAAACGTGTATACCTTTTTCCCTTGCGAAGATAAATTTCTTTGAAGTGCATTAAACTGAACATCGCTACCTAAAGCGCCGTGCAATAAAATTATTGAACTCATAAACAAACTCCAATAACCAACACATCATCAACCTGTTCATGATTACCTTTCCATTCTTCAAATGTATTCTTAAGAACAAGTTTTTGTTGAGCTGAATTCTGATTGATAATTTCAGAAATTAATTTATGCATGTTGGCCACCATTAATTTTTTACCTCTGGGTCCACCAAACTGATCAGCAAAACCATCACTAAAAATAAAAAACTTATCTCCTTTTTCAACATCTATCACGTGATTAGCATACAATCTACTCTCTTCTAACTCTAATCCTCCAATAGGATATTTAGTTGGTTTAATTACTTCAACTTTATAATTTTCTTTTTTACGGTACAACCAAAGCGGACGGTTAGCCCCGGCAAACTCTACTTTAGCACTCTTTTTATGAATAGCACATAGGGCGATATCCATACCATCTCTCCTTTGACTTTCACGTTCATTACTACTCAAGGCTTGTTTTACTCCTTTATGTAATTCAAGTAAAATATCACCCGGGCTAACTGCCAGTTTAGCATGCAGAATTTCATTCAGAATGGTATTTCCGACAATGCTCATAAAGGCACCGGGTACCCCGTGACCGGTACAATCTGCTGCAGCTATATATTTAATTTCGTCTGTTTCATAAAACCAGAAAAAATCACCACTAACTATATCTTTAGGCTGGTAAAATATAAACGCATCATTAAACGATTGTTCTGCTTTTATAATGGAAGGAAGTAAGGCTTCTTGAATATTCTTAGCATATTTAATACTATCGGTAATTTCAGTATTCTTATGTTCAATTTCCTGTTTCTGTAAAATAACTTCCTTATTAATATTTTCAACTTTTTCTTTTTCTTCCCTTAACTCTTTAGTTCTGATTAAAACTGTTTTTTCCAATTTAATATTACTTTTCTTTAATGCATTGGTTTTATACGCATTATAGGCGGCTATACCGACTAAAACTAAAATAACTGACAAGGAATAAAACCACCACGTTTTATACCAAGGGGGCAAAATTTCAAATGCAAAAGTTGCCGGTGTTTCATTCCAAACACCATCATTATTCATTGCTTTAACACAAAACGTGTACGTGCCTGGCGGCAATGACGGATAAGTAATTTCAGTAGTTCCTATTTCCGGACTCCAGCTTTTTTCTAAACCGGCAAGTTGATATTTATAACGAACTTTTTCAGGAACCGTTAAACTTACACCATCATATTTGAAATTTAAATTATTTTTATCATACGGTAAAACCAAATTTTTAGGTAAATGGTTTATGGAATCAAAGCCTTCACAATATTTTTGAATATCATCTAATCCAAATGAGAGTTCAACATTTACTACATGTACTTTTGGTTCGAGTTGATTTATGAAATCATGTACCGGATCGTAAATTTGCAAACCATTTATTGTGCCAATAAAAATTCTATTACTTTCATCAATTGCAATAGCATTAGCATTGGACTCTTTACTTAATAACCCTTCTTCTTTTACAATTTGTTTTAAGTGTAATTCTCCTTTGTAATATTTGTTTAAATCTAAAATCCCAATATTACTATTTCCACCTATAAATAATTTATTTTGCCTATCTATTGCTAACAAACAAATATTAGAACTGGTAACATGGTATCCTTTTCCAATTAAATTAAAACTTTGATTACTGAAATGGTAAAGTCCTTTTTCAGTTCCCAACCAAACATTGTTATATTTATCTCCTACAATAGCATTTATTCGACCAGTAATAAAACCATTCAGCTTATTGTAATATGTTAATGAAGCGGCATCCTTTTTGATTACTCCAAAATCTGTAGCAAACCATAAATTTCCTTTATTATCTTCCCTAATACAATAAATACTTAATTCCTCTCCTACAGGGCATAATTTATTTACATCGTGACATTCTTCAATATTTTCATTTTGAAGTTTATATAATCCATTGGTAGTACCAATATATACTATTCCATTTTTATCTTCATATAAACTGTAAATGTATTTCCTTCTAATCAGGTTATTTTCAATAGTAATAAACTTTTCATTTTCAAAATAACACAAACCTTCTTCAGTTCCGAAATATAACCTTCCTGCCTTAGTGCAAATAATGCTATTGATATTGTTATCAACCGGACCAACACTCGTTTTAAAATCATTTTTAAAAACTTCGATCTGCTCATTTTTAATTCTCACTGCTCCAAAGCCGGTTATTGCTAACCAAGTATTTTTATCTTTATCAATACAAACTGAAGTAATATAATTAGCGGGTAAACCATCATTCTTACTCATGTAAGTGAATTTCTTACCCGAATATTTATACACTCCGCTTCCATTAGTTGCAATCCATAAATTTTGTTCCCGATCTAAAAGCAGATCTAAGACGTGACTATTAGTGAACCCTTTACTTGCTCTATAGCTTGAAATAATATTATTCTTAAAATCAGCTTTGATTAAACCTTCGCCAAATGAACCAAAATACAAAAGATTATCCTTAGCCTTTTCAATACATGTAAAAGATACATTCATGTTTTTATTAAATTCTTGTACCGATGAAATTTTATCATTAGTGTCGATTTTATTTAAACCGGTTTGAGTACCAATTAGTATTTCCCCTTTTTCTGTTTCATTAATTGAAAAAACATAATCGTTTGTTAATCCATTGGCAGTAGAATAATGACTGTACTTATTTTGGGGAAGATTAAACTTGATGGCACCGTTTTGAATTGTGGCAAACCAAATATTTTGTTTTCCATCTATATAAATTCTGTACACAGAACTGTTTTCAAGAATAGAATCTCCTTTTAACTCTTTAATTGAACCTGATTCATAAATAAAAACACCCCTGCTGGTTGCGATATATAATTTGTTATTGTAAAATTTAGTATGGAAAATAAATGTAGAAAGTAATCCGTTCTTTTCATTGTAATTAGTGAACGTTTTGTTACTATAAACGCTTAATCCTTTTCCGGTTCCAAAATATAATTCTCCATTCCCATTCCCGCTTATTGAATAAACTACATTATTAGCTAACCCATCATTAGTGTTTAAATTAAAAAAATGTTTGCCATCAAATTTGCTTACACCTCCGCTATTGGTTCCAAACCACAAATAACCCTTCTCATCCTGATAAATACCCAATACTTGAGATTGCGGTAAACCATCTTCTGTACTGTAATTTTGAAAATTATGGCTTTGAGCATAAAGCGTATTATAATTTACATAGCAGTAAAATAACAGGAAAAGGATAATTGCTCTCATTATATTTCAAATATAAGAAAAAAGCCAAACGTATGTTTGGCTTTATATTTAGATGGTTATAATTTATTTTAATTTATTAAAATTTTAATTGTTTTCAGCTGACCATCTTCTTTAATATGCAGAAAATATAATCCGGATTTCAAATCTTTATGATCACTGATTATCGTTAATTGCTTACTTTCTTCAAGCGACTCCGGATATATTGTACTTACTTTTTTACCCAAAACATCATACAATTCAACATTTAGAACAACCGGTTTTACAAAATCAAATTCGATGTATATTTTTCCATTTGATGGATTAGGGTAGATTTTATAATTTTTCTCGGCTATCACTTTTTCATTTATACCAACAAATATTGCAGGATGAATTTTAGCGGAATCCACAATAAAATCTAAATCAAAAAACTGATCATTTCCGGTTAACACAACTTTATGGTATGTACCATTAGTGTCTAATCCCGGAATATCAACCAACACAAAATAAGATTCTCCGGCTATATTATTTGGTAATCCGGATAAAGTATAAGAACCGTTTGGCAATGTTCTATCTTGCGCACCAATATTTCCTCCGGGATTTCTTCCTCCTTTAACACTTATTCCTTTAATCGGTTGTCCGGGTACTGTTATTCCGGCTCCTTTCTGTCCATATTTCAATCCCTCTACAATTTTACCGCTCAATATCCCATTTCCAACGCCAAAATTTGTCAATTCTTTCACGTCCACATTTACTAGGTCAGAAGTAGCGCAACTATGATAAAAAATATTGGCGTCCTTCCATCCTGTTTTATTAGGAGCATAGGTTGTAATTAAAGTATTAGAAGTTGGATTAGCCTGAATAATATAACTGCCTTCAGGAACGGCTAAAAAATTATAGGCGCCTCCGCTTAAATTTTGTTTTACTACTGTATCAAACTTGGTGAATTGAGATTCATATTTAAATAAAACTACTTGGCCATTTACCGGAACAGGCGTTACTGTATTACTGGTTACCGTACCTGAAATATTTGTGAGTGGATTTACCGTTACAGTTCCACTAAAACATGCACCTCCTGAAGGAACACAACCTCCATCACCTTTAACAAAATAAGAAGTGGTTACTGTTGGGCTAACTACTAATAATGTTCCGGTGTTAACTAATGTACCACCGCAGGTACCGGTGTACCATGACCAATTGGGAGCATCATTTAATTGTCCGATAAGTGAAAAGGTTACACTAGCACCTTGGCAAATATTATTACCGGACTGAAAAAACGAAGACAAAGCCGGTAAATTACAATTTGAATACTTAGCCATAAAAAAATCAACGGCTCCAAAATTATTTACCGTACTTGTTGAAGGCCCCGGATCCATGTCCATAGTTTTGGAATGATTTCCTGCTAAATAAACATCCGTACCATTTAGATGAATGTATGATGGATAACTATTCGGATTAGAATCACTGCTACCTAAAACATAAACATTACTCACATTTGCATTGGATAAATCATAACTACCCATAAAAATATCAATGCCCGGCAAAGCAATGGCACTAACCGTGTAACTTCCGCCATTCAAATCAAAATTAACTACATTACCAAAACTACCTGTAACAAAAAATCTATTATTTCCGTTAATTGCCAAAGCATTTGGAGTAACATCCACTCCTGTAAAAGCAGAACCGGTTAACTTACCCCAAATTCCGGTTCCGGTACCTCCGGTTAGTAATCCCAAAAACATATCATTAAAAGTTGATAAACCTACTTTTAATATATTATTTACAACCGGCCCCGGATCGTTATCAAAAGTTAAACTCTTTACAGCGCCAGATACAAGCACATCCCCATTATTAGTGAATTTTACACTGGAACCAAAATCAAAATCCGGACCTCCATAAGAACCTGCCCATAAAAATGCACCTGACGCATCGTACTTGGCTACAAAAATATCTTCTGCTCCTGCAGAAACAATTGTATTGGTACCTACGCCCGGATTTACATCTACTGTATAATCAAATCTTCCTGTAATAGCTACTTCACCGGTTGCGTTCACATCCACTGCGTAAGCATGATCGTATCCAGCCCCACCAATACTAAATGACCAAATATGATTTCCTAGATTATCTAATTTCAACACAAAGGCACTTTCAAAACCATTATTTGTTAATGTACTTACGCCAATAATATCCGGATCAAAATCACAATTCATATTGAAATAACCAACTATATGTACACTTCCACTTGGCGTTACTTTCATTGCTATTGGGTCTACATTGGTTGACAATTGTCCAACTTTTTTATGCCATTGGTAATCGCCATTACTGTTTAACTTCACAATAAACATATCACTTTGATCAGCTGTTACTGTTTGTGTTCCGGGTCCGGGATCAAAATCAAGTCCTCCGCCCTGAAAATAACCGGTAACATAAACATTTCCTGTTGCATCAATTCCTATAGCTTGACCAGCTGCATTAGCCGTTCCTGTAAAAGTTTTAACCCAAACCAATGCCCCATTGCTTGTGTATTTTGCCACATACGGTTTAAACACCAAACTCTCAATTGCATTTCCAATTCCGGGATCAAAATCAACATTTCCATTGATAACCCCGGTAATAAATGTATTACCTGTAGCATCCGTTACGGCTGCATTTAAATAATCATTTCCACCACTACTTCCAAAACCATTTGACCAGGTATGTGTGAAGTTTATCTGAGCATTAATTAAGGTACTTAATAATAATGCTACTAGAACAGATATTTTATTTTTCATAATTTATTATTTAACAATAGATATACGTTTTACATACTCCTTGGAATCTATTTTAACTTTTAAAAGATAAATTCCATTTGAAAGTTTAGATTGATCGCTGATAACGGTAATATTTCGGCTTGATTCAAATGAAACCGGATAGGGTTCTCCAATTTTTTTACCCATGATGTCAAATAACTCAATGCTTAAAAATGAGGGTTTTTCCAATTCACACTCCACATAAATTTTACCATTAGAAGGATTAGGATAAATTTTAAAATTTTTCTCTGAAATTAAATTTTCATTTGCCCCCACAAAAATAGCGGGATAAATTTTTACAGAATCTACAACAAAATCTAAATCAAAAAATTGATTGTTACCGTCGGTAACTATTTTATGATATGCGTTTGCTGTATCTAATCCCTGAATATCAACAAAAACAAAATAAGATTCACCGGCTATATTATTTGGTAAACCGGCTAATGTGTACGAACCGTTAGGTAAGGTTCTGTCTTGGGCTCCAATATTTCCTCCCGGATTTCTTCCTCCTTTCACACTTATTCCTTTTATAGGTTGCCCCGGAACAGAAATCTCCAATCCTTTTTGTCCGTATTTTGTTCCCTCCACAATTTTTCCCGATAGAATACCCGGACCGGCACCAAAATTGAATAATTCTTTTACATCAATATTCTGAATATCATTGCTGATACAACCATGATTAATTATTATGGCATCTTTCCATCCCATTTGATTGGGCGCGTAAGTTGGAATTAATGTATTAGCATTTGGAATAGCTTGCAATATATAACTGGCGGCAGGAACAGAAGTTAAATTGAAAGCGCCACCTACTCCAATGTTTTGTTTTACAATAGTATCAAACTTGGTTAAGTTAGGTTCGTACTTAAATAATAATACTTGCCCTGCCACTGGAACAGCACTTATTGTATTTGAGGTTACATTTCCTCCAATATTGGTATTTGGGTTTACCGTTATGCTTGTTTGTTGGCAAGCCCCGCCCGGAGGAACACAACCACCATTACCTTTCACAAAATAAATTGTGGTTGTTGTTGGATTTAAACTCACACTTGCTCCTGTAGCCACTAATGAGCCTGTACAAGAACCGGTAAACCACGACCAATTTGGAGCATCATTTAAGGTTCCACTGGTTACAGATAAGGTTACAGTATTTCCTATACAAATTGGTGCTGAACCCGAGAGCCCTGTTAGATTTGGTAAAGTACAAAACGTATATTTAGAAATAAAAAAATCAGTTAAACCTTCAAGACCTAAAGAAGGGCTTGCAATACCCGGATCCATATCCATGGTGTTTGTGTTTACCCCCATTAAATAAAGGGTGTCATTTCTTATCGATAAATTCTCGCAATTATTTCCATTCTGATCGCCACCACCCAAATTAAAACCGAAAACAAGATCGGCGTTTGCGTCTTTATATTTAGCCACAAAAATATCGCTGTTAGAATTCGTTATTGCACTCAATGTGGTTGTTCCGGGATTCAAATCTATATCCATAACACCACTAAACCTTCCACCGATAAAAATATTATTTTGCGAATCAATTTTCAAAGCGCTTGCCATGGCTTCATTTTGCCCAAGAGCACCTGCGGTTTTTCCCCAAATTAAACTTCCATTTGTTCCATTTAATTTAGAAAGTAAAATGGATAAATATCCCGGATCACCTATTTTAACCTGAGGAGTAACAGGAAGCATTGGATTTATATCAAAGGTTCCGCTGCTAACAACAGAAGACAATACAATATCACCTGCATTATTATATCTCACTCTTCCGCCAACATCATTTAAGTCTCCACCCATAGAACCACCCCATAAAAATGTTCCTCCATTATCAAATTTTGAAATAAAAATATCATCTCCGCCGTTTGTGATCACATCATTATTACCAGCACCCGGATCCAAATCAACTGTAAACTGCATTTGACCGGTAACAGCAACTTCACCGGAAGCATTTATATCAACACCAAAAGCTCTATCATTACCCAATCCTCCAAAACCATGTGCCCAAACAAAATTACCTGAAGTATTATATTTAGCAATAAAAGCATCTACTCCTCCAACGGTTGTTAATGTTGCGGTGCCGGGTCCGAAACTAAAAAAATTATTGAATTCACCACCTAAACAGATTTCTCCAGACGGTGTAACACGAATACCATAAGGAGTCAATACTGCATTTGACTCACCAAAATGAACTACCCATTGGTAATTACCCGCAGCATCATACTTTGCCAAAAAAACATCATTGTAAATTGCTGTTAAAGTGCTTTGAGATGGGCCAAAATCAAAATCTGCATCGCCCAATTCAAATTTACCTAATACATAAATGTTATTAGATGCATCAACATCAATTCCAAATACTTTATTACTTGCACTACCTTCAAAATTTCCGGCCCAAAGCAGAGCCCCGGAAGGACTGTATTTGGCAATGAATCCGCCAACATATCCGGTAAAGGAAGTTACCCCGCCAATGCTAGGATCCAAATCGAGATCTCCGTCCAAATAGCCTCCAACAATAGTATTACCCTGGCCATCAACAATACCACCTCTTAATTCCTGATCAACATCGGACGCCCCAAAATTATGAGACCAATGATAGTTAATACTGGTTTGTGCATTAAAACTTAGTGAGAATAGTATACCAAAAGATAAGAATAAATTTTTCATTATTTTTTATAAAATTAGAGTGAAAAGATACAAAATAAATCGTTATAGATTTATAAGAAAATTGAATAAATTATTAAGATTTCACAATCCTTTTAACAATACAAAAGCCGCCCAATAAGCCGGATGGGGATATTTGAGCTTACACGCATTTTGTGCAACGATAAATGAATTTTCTATACTATTTGATTTTGCAAATTGTTGGTAAAAGGTAGTCATTAAAAATTTAGTTGCTTCATCATCAACCGGCCATAAACTCATAATTATATTTTTAGCACCTGCAATTGCAAAAGAGCGCTGTAAGCCGGCAACACCCTGACTACCCATATTATCACCTAATCCGGTTTGACATGCGGATAATACTACCAATTCGGTTTCATGCAAATCCAGTAATAATGCATCATAAGCTGTTAAAATACCATCATTTTCTGTATTAGAATTAACGCTATCGGCGCTAGAAGGAATAGCTCCTGCCAATATTATTCCTGATCTTAAATAACTATTTTCTTTAAGTCGACTCCTTTCAAATCCAAGAAAAAACGGATCTGTGCTTTCAATATTCTTCAAATAAAATCCATGAGTAGCTATATGCAAAATGCGCGGAGAATTTATTTCTCTCAAGTTTTTTTCACTGGCATTTTCATTCAGGTAACTTTTTACACTCCATCCTGCACTTTGAAGTATTTGTCCAATTTCGTTCACTTCAATTTTGGTACCGGGGAGTTTTGATAATTCCGTTAAACCATATCTTTTGGCTATTGCTAATGGCTGCTCAATTGTGGGAACTGACGGTGTATTAAAATTATACTCATAATCCGGATAACCGAATAATTGCGCCGATTTATGGGTTGAAATTAAACTCGAAGTGTTTTGGATTATTCCGGCCAAATTAGGCATGGATAGAACTTGGTATTTATCAAAAATAAATTTATGTTGGTTCGCTATAAACAAACCATTCAAATTAATTTTTTGATAAACTCCATCCGCAGAAACATATAGTTTTTGAATTCCTTTAAGATTTTTGTCGATTTTTTCGAAATAAACAGAATAAGATAGTGAATCGATTAATTCATTTTCAATGGCCTGAGTATACAATTGAAATTTTGTATTTTCCAGTTCATTTCCGTTATTAAAAACAAACAATTCCGGTTGTAGTTTATTTTTATGAATTAAAATAGCACCATATTTTGCTTGATAAGTAGTATCGCTAACCCATTCAGTAGTTTTAAAAATTTCCACCAAAGCTTCATCTTTACTTAAATGCTTCTGAAGCTGTTCCATATCAACATGCTCCACTTCAAAAATAGCTCCAACATTTTGTTTAAGATACGTTTCCATTTGTGAAACTTTTTTCACTAATTCATTTTCCAAACTATCATTCTGTCCGCTTTTATTTAAATTGATCAATTGGTTCTTCACTATTTTCCAGTCATCATACACACTTTTTAGTTCCTGATTATTACTTTTCGATATTTGTTTCTGTAATCCAGATGCATTTTTTCCTAATAACGATTTAATAAGCAATTGATTTTTTAAAACTTGTTTAATTAAAGCATTAATATTTTTTTGGGGATGACTCAGTTTATAATTTAACACAAACAAATTATAACTCTGAAAAACGGACTCAAATAAAGATAAATAATGAGCTTGATTTTCTTCACTCATCGCACAAAAATAAGTATCAATTTTTTTTATGTAATACTGAATGCTTTCATTGTATAAGCTAGTGGCTTCTTCAAAACGGCCGGTTGTTGCTAAAATTTCAGCCAAACCAAATTGAGCGCGAACGTAAAGCTCGTGACTTAAGCCAAAATTCTTTTTCGCTAATTGCCCGGCTTCCATTAAAGATTTTTCAGCAAGTTTATAGTCGGCTAAGCGCACATGCATTGACGACAAAGAAATTAAAAAGTTAATATAGCGGTAATGATCTTTTCCAACACTATTTTCTGTTATGGCCAGTGCCTTTATTTTATTTTCTTTCGCCAATTTATATTCGCCAGTAACAAAGTTTAAAGAAGAAATATTATTTATACAATTTCCGTAAAATTGATGTTGAGTTCCCACTGTTCTTTCATAAACCAATAAAGCGTGATTTAAACGTCTTAATGCTTCATCATAAAAGCCGGCATCAAAATAAATCAAACCCAAATTATTTAATGTATTAGCATATACTTTAGAGTTTGTATCTAAATATGTCTTTCTTATAGTTAACGATTTTAAAAGAATTTCAGAAGCATAGCCATACCTTCCTAGTTCTCTATATAAATCTCCTTTGTTGTTTAGCGTAACACAATAATCGTTTGTGTTATTGTGATTGGCCTTATCATATAATAAGAGAGCGGAATCAAAAGATTCTTCGGCTTCTTTTATTTCACCATTCATTTTATAACATAAACCCATGTTATTTACAATAGAGCCTAATATTGGAAGTTGATTTAAACGATAAGTATAAAATTCCTCTTTTGCTTTTTTAAACAAAATTATGGCCGAATTACAATCGCCGGCTTCGCGATAAACATCACCTAAATTGCTGTAACTTTCAATGTAAGCTGCGGTATCCTTTAATTCTAAAAAAATTTTATTCTCTAGCAATGGTTTTAAAATTTCAATGCTTTTTTGATATTCACCCAAATATTGATAAATGTCAGCCAGATTATTATTTAGATGAGCATATTCTAAACTTTTTTCTCCATCCAATGTTTTATAATAATAAATTAAGGCTTCTACTCCCGGTTTTGCCTCTGCATACTTCCCTTGAAACATTAAAACCTGCAAATATTCAAAATAGATTTGTGAATATTCTCTGTTAGATTCACCTAATATAACGGCTAATGTGCTCAAAGAACCCAAATAATATTTTTCTGCCTCAATATAATTTCCCGTTAATCTATAATAATCTCCGAAACGATAAACAACAATGTGTTTGAGTGTTGTATCATTTGCTTGTGTGGAATAATGATAGGAATATTTTAAGGCTTCTAAAGCCGAATTCTGGTCTTTTACATTTAATAAAGCATAAGCATAAGAACTATAAAAATGAGTGGCCTCATTTGCAAAATCAGCAAATTTCTTTTCGTATTTCTTTTCAAATTCTTCGTATACGGCTATTGGGAGATTTTCTTTTTCCATTTTTTTGGAAAAATCACTCCACGCTTTCCCGAAATCCTGTGCTTTGGTATAAATACCTGTACAAAGAAAAAAGATTAAAAATAATTGTACTTTCACTCATTAAAATTAAGCAATTAGAATGAGAAAAATATATCATTTAGGCAGTTGTTCCACCAATCAGCGAATAATTAAAGAATTAGATCTGACGAATAAGAATTTTGAATTTCAGGAAATAAAAACGGAAAAAATTACTGCCAAACAACTTCAAGAAATGAAAGAATTAAGTGGAAGCTATGAAGCATTATTTAGCCGCGTTGCCCTCAAATACAAAACACTTAATCCTAAACCTGCTACGGAAAATGAGTACAAAAAACTGATTTTAGAAGAATATACTTTTTTAAAGAGGCCGGTAATTTTATTGGATAAAAAAATATTTATCGGAAATTCAAAAAGTACTTTAGCAGACTTACAAAAGTATCTGTTATAAAAAAACCTCCAATTAAAAATTGGAGGTTTAAGTTTTAATCTTCTAAATCTAAATCCAGAGGCTCTTCATTCATCTTTCCTTTTCTGTTTTTCATTTTCGCTTTTCTTTTCTCCATTTTCTCCTTTTTAATAGCCTCATGCTTTACTTTCTGCTCATCCGTTAATAATGAATTTACAGCTTCATCAAACTTTTTATTATTGGCTCTAACATCTGCATGTATCTGTTTTCGTTCATCAGGCGTTGTGGAGCCTTTTAATTTGACGCGATGTGGGTCATTCCCTTTTATTCTTTCCAAACAGGCTGCTTCCCATTTTGTTTTTTGATCGGCGGTTAATCCCAATTTTTTTTCGGCGTGATTTGCACCCGCTTTAGCCCTTTCTTCGGGCGTTTTGTTTTTCATTTCTTTGCCGGGTTTTACACTGGAATCTGTTTCCTGAGCTAAAGAAGTTGTTCCGGTTAAAGTCAGAACTGCGATTGCTAAAATTAATTTTTTCATAGTTTGTGTTTATTTGATTTGACTGTAGGAAAACGACATAGTTTAATCCTTAACAATTTTTTTGATTTCTTCAATGCCATTGTGTTTCAATTTCACAAAATACACACCATTGGGTAGTTCGCTTGTAGAAATGGCAAGCTCCCGTTCATTTGTATTTTTATCTTGTAAAACTTTTTGACCTAAGACATTAGAAATGGATACGGTTATATCAATTTCATCCGGATTAGAAATATTAATAAAAGCTGATGCCGGATTAGGATATATACGGATATTATCCATTACGATTATTTGATTATTCACCGATGCCGGAGGCGCCGGAGCCAGCTTTCTGATCAATAAATCATCAAAATAAAAACCATCTTTATTTACAGAAGGATCTGTTTGAAATTGAAATCTCAAACGAATACTTTGACCAATGTAGGCACTCAAGTCAAAATCTTCCATCACCCATTCATTTTGAATGCCATCGTAAATAGGATTTGTACCTCCAAAGGTTACCGGTGGAGTTTCATATTTTCCACATAAAGGACTCCAACTCGTTCCATTATTTGTACTGATAAATATTTGTGCGTCATCGCCGGCTTTTTCCATCTCGAAACGCGTGAAAAATTGCAAATGTGCATAAATAGCATTGGTAATAGCAATGTTGGATGCAGTGGTAATTGTTTTTAATTGATTGCCTGAATAATTTCCGGCCGGACTTTCGGTAATACTAGAGGGAGCCGAATTAAATTTGGTAGTACTTAAACCCCAAGTTCCTGTTGTTGTGAAATTTGTTACAGTACTGTTACCTGGGTCGTATAATAAAGTAATGGGGTTACCATAAACTTTACTAATCGTATCATGATAAATATAATCCCCATTATTAATTTCCAGTTTATATTTGATAACTTGGCCGGGAGACAATAAGAAATTTGCGGTATAGGAAATAGAATCGAGCACTTCCTGATTTAAATTTAAACTCGGATAAATTTTTGGTGCACCAACCGCGCTTAACTCTGTCCCAATTGGATTTATACTTACCGTAAAACTACCGGTTCCCAAACCTAATCGCTTGATTCTGTATTTTAAATATCCGCTGTTTGATAAAAATTTATCTTGTTTATCGAGTACCCTTGCATATTTACCGGATAATTTAGCCAGGTTATAATTTTGAGTAAAAGTTGCTTTGCAAATATCTAAAATACGAGAAGAGGCAGGCCAAAATCCATCAGCGGCAGATCCGGCTTCAGGAGTCATGGCTAATATTTTTGGTTTAGTACCTTGTTCTCCATACATCCAATCGTCACTAGAGCCGTTTGTTACATAATTTACAGTTTGATCGGCTGTGCCATATAAAAATCTGCTATCCTGCGTTAATAAAACTCCCCAATTCACATAGGTAGCGCTATCAGGTGTATATAATCCTAGTTGATAACCCCAAGGATAAATTAATAAATTACCATAAGTATGCGCATTCAAAGCGTTTACAAAAGTTCTGGTATTACAAAAATTACGAATGGCCTGTGTTTCGGGTTCGCTAAATGCCGAAGGGCCTCTGTATGTATCACTAGTAGATGTTGGTGATGAGCCTGAATTATCAAATCCCCAATTATATCCATAATTTCTGTTTAAATCCACACCAAAACTTCCTCCTCCATTTGTTCTCCTGTTTTTACGCCACATACCCCCACCGTTAGGACTAATAGTTTGATTATACACATAACCATCCGGATTCACTACAGGAATAAAATATAACTCTGTACCATCCAAGGTTGCTTTAATATCCGGATTAGTTGCATAATTTTCTAACAAATACCACATATAAAAAATTAATTGAGATACACTAGCCGCTTCGCGAGCATGATGAAGCGAAGTATATAACACTTCCGGTTCTGCTTCGTCTGTATTCGGATTATCGCTGATTTTTACTTGCCAAATAGTTCTTCCCTGGTGAGACAATGGACTCAATGGTTGTTTAACAGTTATCAGATTTGGATACAATAAAACCATACTATCTAAAATCTGAACAACTTCATTAAACGTAAAATACCCGCCCATAGATCCTAAATGAAAATAAGTAGGTTTTTGTAAATTGGACTTATTGCAATCTTGCGGGGCCAAAATTTTATTCATTACATCCTGTTTGTTTCTCTCTACATAATAATTAGTCACATCTTCAATTAAAATTGAATGCTTAATATTATTTTGTTTAAGAATATTTACTTCTAATTCACTAATCTCAGCAATCAGTCCTCCTTCTCCTTTTTCGGAATGATCAATAGTTATTCCCAACGAAATTAATTTTTGAGCCAGTTGTTCATCTCCTTGCATTAACACACGATGATATTTGGCGATTTGTGCTGAAGCGTTTATTGAAACGATAATCACAAAAAATAATACAATTTTTTTCATTTATATTTTCATTTTTAAATTATTAAACACAAAAGTCCACATATCAGTAAACTCATCAATTTGTTTATTAGTTGGTTTACCGGAACCATGCCCTGCATTTACATCAATGCGAATAAGTATTGGATTGGTACTTGTATTTTTATTTTGCATAGTTGCAGCAAATTTGAAGGAATGTGCCGGCACCACCCGATCATCATGATCTCCGGTTAAAATAAGTGTAGCCGGATACTTTACTTTTTTGATATTATGTAAAGGAGAATACTTGATCAGACATTCAAATTCACTTTTATTTTCGCTACAGCCATAATCAACTGTCCATGCGCTACCGATGGTAAACTGATGAAAGCGCAACATATCTAAAACGCCAACTGTGGGTATTGCTGTATTGCATATATCCGGACGTTGAGTCATAACCGCACCGATTAAGAGCCCTCCATTACTTCTGCCGTGGATAGCTAATTTTTGATAGGAAGTGTATTTATTTTTTACCAGATAATCGCAGGCTGCAATAAAATCATCAAACACATTTTGCTTGTTACATTTTGTGCCGGATTTATGCCATTCCTCTCCAAACTCTCCTCCACCTCTTAAGTTAGGCACGCAATAAATTCCTCCCGCTTCTATAAATACAGCTCGGTCAATTCTAAATTCGGGAGCCAAAGAAATATTAAATCCGCCATACCCAAAAACAAAGCAGGGTGTATTTTCATCTTTAATCAATCCTTTTTTGGAAGTAATAAACATTGGGATTTTTGTGCCATCTTTTGATTCAAAAAAAACTTGTTCGGTAGTATAATTTCCGGAATCGAATTTAATATCAGGATTGAAAATCATTTTACTACTCCATCTTTTTGCATCCAATAAATAAATTTGTTCGGGAGATGTAAATTTTACTGTGCCATAAGTTGCAAACTCATCATTTTTAGAAGAATGAAAATCAGTTAAACGACAAACTCCGTCTAAAGGAATTTCCTTTTCAAGATTTCCTTCTATGGAATAACAATATAATTTAGAAGTGACATTTTCGAGATAATTAACTAAAATTTTATGATTGCAAAAATGCACACCTTCCAACAAATGTTTGGATTCAGGAATGATGGTATTCCATTGATCAAAATCCGGAGTGTCTAATGTGAAGGTTACCAGTTTATAGTTTGGAGAACCATGATTAGTTCTCATATAAAAAACTTTACCGATATTATCTACAATCCTTCCTTCTGAATTAAAATCATTTTCAATAACTACAAATTTTGCATTCTCCTGATTAGCTTCCTTCACGGCTATCATATGTCCGCTGGTGCTTTCACTCGTATAAAGTGTAATGTATTTTTCATCGTCACTTACATCCACCGAGAAATTGTAATTAGGGTGCTCTTTATCCTCATGAATCAATAAGTCAGTAGTTTGATCTGTACCAACTTTATGGTAATATACTTTATGGAATTGATTTT
Organism: Sphingobacteriaceae bacterium; assembly: GCA_016715905.1. NCBI lineage: Bacteria > Pseudomonadati > Bacteroidota > Sphingobacteriia > Sphingobacteriales > Sphingobacteriaceae > Sphingobacteriaceae bacterium. Next base: position 771,322 of record JADJXI010000004.1, read on the forward strand.
TTTGTGACATTACGCTACCGTCGGGCTCATCGTATCTGCTATAATATATTCCATCCCCTTTCCAACTCATACCACTAAACTTTACCCATTTTATTATTTCCGGCAATTCTTTTTTGGTAGCGATTTCTTTAAAATGAATTTCAACCCAATCGCTTCCGGCTTTAGAAATACCATAGGCCAGATATTTACCATCTTTTGAAACGGAAGTTCCGTTTAAGGATATCGTTCCATCCTTGGATAATTCGTTTGGATCGAGTAAAATTTCACCCTCATCCTCCATTGTTTTTTTTATGTATAGTACATTTTGATTCTGAAGGCCGTTATTTTTAGTACAGAAAAAATGATTTCCTTTTTTGTAGGGTGCTGATTGTTTTGAAAAATTCCAAAGTTCGGTTAATCTTTTTTTAATTGTTGCTCTCCCCTTTTGTTGTTCAAGGAATTTTTCGGTAACCACGTTCTGAGCTTTTACCCAATCTTCTGTTGCTTTACTTCGGTCATCTTCCAACCAACGATATGGATCCTCAATTTTGGTCCCGAAATAATTATCGCTAACCTTTTCTTCAACGGATTTAGGATATGTAACAGTATTTTGGCCAAAAGCGTTTGCTAATGAAAAATTGAGCAGAAGTATAGACACGAATTTCGCAGACATTATTAAAAGGACTTTGTTAATATAAAAATAAGCAAAATAGATTAGCCATTTACATGGCCCTTAATTTTGTATTAAGATTTATTAATATGAGTAAAAGCTTAAAAAGCTTAACATTAGTCTCCATCATTTTAATTATTCTCTTTGCAAAAGAGAATCTACATGCTCAACCCCCCTTATTTAAGACGCCTGCATATGTTCATTATTTTGCTGAAATAGCTGTTCAACAAATGGTGGAACATAAAATTCCCGCCAGTGTCACGTTGGCTCAAGCCATTTGCGAGAGTAATTGCGGTACAAGTGTCCTCGCAAAAAGAGGAAATAATCATTTCGGAATAAAATGTCATGTTGGATGGCAGGGCGATACCATTTTAAAAACGGATGATGAGATAAATGAATGTTTCCGTAGTTATGCTTCAGCTAGAGAATCTTACAATGATCATAGTTTGTTTTTGAAAAATCGACCGCGTTATTCTTTTCTATTTAACATTGCTATAAATGATTATAAAGCTTGGTGTAACGGCTTAAAGCAAGCCGGCTATGCCACTTTTAACGGATACGCAGAGGAATTAATCCGATTAATTGAAGAGAACAAACTTTTTGAGATTGACGGGTACGAGTATTTGCCTTTCAAAGCATTTAAATTTGAACAAAGAAAAATTGAAGTTAAACAATTAGAGAATACATTAACTAAAGAGATAAAGACCGAAAACTTGGAATGGTTTCTTCAAAAACCTATGCCCATTAGACCTATAGAAAACAGATTGTTAAGCCGTGAAAAAAGAAACGATAAACCGGTTAAAATAAAAATAGGGGTTCCGAATGAACTAGATATTGTTGAATTAATGGATGGACCCCATAATGTGCAATAATTTATCTACCTGACTTTGCCACAATCTTTTTGCAGACTCTCTTTCTGAAACGCTATCACCGAAATCTGTAATGATTAATGAAATATCATTCGTTAAATCGTCGCGTTGAATACGAAATTCAAAATAACTACCGTCCGTTTTTTCAACCCATTGAAAACGTACAATGTGATTTTCAACTGTTTTTAATAAGCGGGCTTGTTGTAATTGGCCGTCCCAGATAAAGGTGTAAATTCCATTACGGATATTTACATCATCACAAAACCATTCGCTTAATCCGCTAGGTGTTGAAAGAAATTCGTACAACATTTCCGGAGAAGAGCGAACTACAAATTCTTGTTCAAACTTTCCGGCAGGTTCTTTTTCCACTTTAACGGCATATGAATCGCTTTGTTTTATTGGATTAGTAATAGAACTGGAAATGGAAGCAATTTTTGAAGCAGATAATGGTTTGATTTCAGTTTTAGGTATGGTGTTTGAAATTGCTAAAACCTCATTAGATTGAATTTTTTCTTCTTGTTTTTTAGTTTCCTTTATCGGTTCAATATCAAAATGATCATCCGAATCTTTTGATTTTATGATTTTTTTGGGCGCTTCTTTAACTATTTTTTTAGGTTCGGCAACTTTTACAGCGGTTGGAATACTCTTAGTTGAAGTAACATTCTTTATCTTTTCAACTTTTTTAGGTGCAATTACTTTTGCAGGCTTTTTATCCTTAGCAATTGCAACCGGTTTTTTTGGGCTTGCTTTTTTGGCAACAACCTTTTTTACTTTTATTGCTTTTTTGGGTGAAGGCTTTTTCTTAGCTGAAGGCTTAGCTTTAGCAGCAATTTTTTTTGCAGGCGCTTTTTTTGCCGGTTTTGCAGTTTTCTTGCTTGCCTTTGTCTTTACCGCCTTTTTTGTATTGCTCTTTTTTGCAGACGAAGCTTTGCTTTTTTTCGACATAATCCCAAATTTTTATGAAAAATATAAATTTTCAGTTACAAAACAAATTATATTATCAACGAAAAAAAGAAGTTAATTCTATATTATTGATTTTCAACTATTTAAATAGTTTTATTTTAAGTTAGACTTTTAATAAATAAAGTATAAAGAGGATACAGATGAGATTTCGTAATAATCAAGGCCCGGGCCCATTTAATGCTAGTTTTTCTACTGCTTTTTTTTATTGTGAGTGCTAAAAACTTAGATTTAGATGGAATTTGAATCTTTTAATATTGTTATATTTGCAACCCTTAAGAAAAAAACCACAAAATGGCGGGGTAGCTCAGGTGGTTAGAGCGCAGGATTCATAACCCTGAGGTCGGGGGTTCAACTCCCCCCTCCGCTACTAAATAAAAACGATAGGTTATTTTACTTTCGCGAACCTAAAATTTGTATTAAGAAAATCTAATATCCGAAATTCGGAGTCATTAGAATAAATGGAAATAAAAAAACTAAACGCTGCCGAAAAATTAATCAATTGGTTTCACCAAAAAACCAATGAAAAGCAGTTTCTTATTTTTGCAAGTATACTTGTTGGAATTAGTTCAGGTTTAGCGGCTGTTGTTTTAAAACTTTTCGTTCATTTTATCCGAAAGTATTTTATTGAAGAAAATATTTTCAAATTTTCATTTAATTACCTGCATTTAATTCTCCCGTTTGTAGGTATTGGTTTAACCTTACTTATTTTAAAATATTTATTTAAATGGCCCTTGCAAAGAGGAAATACTCCTATAGTATATGCCATTGCTAAAAAAAGCAGCTTTTTGCCATTTCATCAAATGTATACCCATATTGTAACTAGTGGACTAACGGTTGGCTTTGGTGGGTCGGCCGGATTAGAGTCGCCGATAGTTAGCACGGGGTCTGCCATAGGATCTAACTTTGCCAGAACTTATAAATTAACATATAAGGAGAGGACACTTTTACTTGCAGCAGGTGCAGCGGGTGGAATTGCCGGAGCATTTAACGCTCCTATTGCAGGTTTACTATTTGCGCTAGAAGTTTTATTGGTAGATGTTAGCATTAGTGCGTTCATTCCACTCTTAATTGCTTCGGCTTCCGGTGCTTTAATTTCCAAAATTATTTTAAATGAAAGCAGCAACTTGCTATTTTTTAAACTTCAACAGCCCTTTGACTATCACAATTTGCATTTATACATTGTATTGGGATTATTAGCCGGTGTTGTTTCTTTATATTACGTGAATGTTTTTGATAAAGTTGAAACTCAATTTGCTAAAATAAAATCCGGTGTTGCCCGTTGGTTCATAGGAGGTTGTTGCCTTGCACTCTTATATGCACTCTTTCCTACTTTATTTGGTGAAGGTTACGAAAGTATAAAATCTTTGGCTGAACTGAACACCGCAGAATTAATCAAAAATAGTTTATTGCAAAATTATGTTTCTAATAACTGGCAAGTATTATTATTTATTACCCTAACCCTTTTGCTAAAAGTTTTTGCAACCGGAATTACTTTGGGTATTGGAGGCAACGGAGGTAATTTTGCTCCCTCCCTTTTTCTTGGCGCTTATTTAGGATTTATATTTTCTTTCTTTCTTAAACTAATTGGTATTGAAAATATTCCGGTAAGTAATTTTACAATTGTAGCCATGGCCGGAATTTTAACCGGAATTTTTCATGCACCGCTTACAGGAATATTTTTAATTGCTGAAATTGCCGGCGGTTATGAACTTATTATTCCGTTAATGATTGTTTCAGCTATCAGCTATGCCATTGTAAAATACTTTCATCCGGAATCGTTGGATATTCGCAGATTAAAAGCAAAAGGCACTGTGGTTTCAGAAAATAAAGACACCAGTATATTGGGTAAAATTGAAATTAACAGCATGATTGAAAAAGACTTTTCTCCAGTACATTTTAAATCCAATTTACGTGATGTGGTGGAAATCATTAAGCACTCCAAACGAAATACATTTCCAGTGGTAAAAAAGAATAATAAACTCTTAGGCATTATTTATCTGGATCATATTCGGGAAGAAATGTTTAATGCAGAATTATATGACAAATTATCGGCCCGCGAATTAATGCGTAAACCCGGTGAAGTAATAGAAGTGAATGAAGATATTTTCTCTATTATGAAAAAATTTGAAGAGTCGGGACATTGGAATTTACCGGTTGTAAAAGACGGAATCTATCTTGGATTTCTTTCAAAATCAAGTATCCTGAATAAATACCGACACGAATTACTGGAATCCGTATAACTTCAAATTAAATTCTAATAATAAACAGATCTTCTTACCTCGCTGATGTGTTTACTGAAACGGATTACCTGACGAGTATAACCATATTCATTATCATACCAAACATAAAGCACAATCGATTTTCCATCCGGAGCTATAATTGTATTTTGACTATCGAAAACACTCGCACAAGGATTTCCGATTACATCCGTACTTACTAATTCATTACTAAAGGCAAATTGTATTTGTTCAACCAAACTTCCTTCCAACGCATAACGTTTCATGATTTCATTCACTTCATCCTTGGTCACTTTTTTATTGATATTTAAGTTTAAGATAGCCAAACTTACATTAGGCGTTGGAACACGTACAGAATTGGCAGTAAATTTCCCACTTAAATGAGGTAATACTTTTTTTAGCGCACTTTCAGCGCCGGTTTCGGTGATTACCATATTCAAAGCGGCTGATCGCCCACGACGATATTTTTTATGATAATTATCCAATAAATTCTGGTCGTTTGTATATGAATGCACCGTTTCAATATGTCCTTTCTCTATACCCAATTCTTTATCAATTACAAAAAGTACCGGCATAATTGCATTAGTAGTACAACTTGCCGCTGAAAAAATATTTTCTTTTTTCAAATCAACTGTATCCTGGTTGATACCATGTACCACATTAGGTACATCCCCTTTAGCCGGAGCAGTTAATAAAACTTTTGCTGTTCCCTTGGCTTTCAAGTGACGGCTCAAAGCCTCTCGATCTCTAAAAACACCGGTATTATCAATCACTAAAGCATCTTTAATGCCATATTTCGTATAATCCACATCTTCCGGATTGTTGGCATGAATCATATGCACGGTATGTCCGTTAATGATTAAAGCTTTATTATCTACATCTTCGATTACTGTCCCCGGAAAAGGTCCGTGAACTGAGTCTGTTCTTAATAAATCTGCTCTTTTAATTATCTCTTCACTACTGTTACCCCTGGTTACTATGGCTCGTAAACGCAATTGTTCACCTTTTCCGGCCATTTGTACTAATTCACGGGCAGCTAATCTTCCAATTCTTCCAAAACCGTATAACACCACATCTTTGGGCACTAAAGTTTTGGCAGTACCTATTAATCCTTTTAATTTATTATTAATAAAATCTCCTTGTGTTTTGAAATTGTCTTTTTCCTGATGCCATTCAAAAGCCAGTTTTCCTATATCAATTCGGCTTGGACCTACTCCTGAATTTAATATTTCATTAGCCAATGCCACTGTATCAAAAACCGTTATTGGTTTTTTTACAATTTTCTTAGCATACAAATGCAGGTTCATAATTTCACTAGCACTTCTGTCCACCAATTGATTTCTGAATAATATTAATTCAATTGATTTTTCAAACCAAAGCTTACCAACTGCACTAATTAAATCAATGGCGGCCTTTTCATGATTAACCCATTCATTCAACTGAGTTTGATAATCGGAATGTACTTTTTCTAGAGATACCATAAAGGGAAAAATTTAATATTTGCGCAAAGGTAGTAAAAGGGTAAAAACAGCAAATTGAATGTTGAAAAACTATCCGATATTTGTTTAAAATAAGTGATGTTTAATCCTTCACTTCTTCAAAATCCACATATTCACCCTCTTGTTGGGTACTTTTTCGAAAAGCATGCTGCTTATTTGCCTGATTATGGCTAGTTTGAGTAACTGTAGCTTTATTTGAGTTAGAACTTTGATTAGAATTACGCGGACTTTTGAATATTTCAATTAGTTTGTAAATCACCCAAACTGCAATTATGGTCCATATCACATCTCTCATTTGCACACAAATTTAATCAAAAAACAACATTCCATTTTGATTTTTCATTGCACTTCTTATCTTTATGCCAATAAATGTGAATTCCGCATTAAAAATTTATTCTCGTTGAATAAACTTGGATTCCGTTAAAACTTTATATGAGAAAAATTAGCTTATTGTTCCTTTTTGTTTTTGCCTCTTGGTATTGTCACGCACAAAAACTTTCCGTAGAAGACGAGCACTCCTTTCACAAATACTTTAAAATAGATGAATTACCGCGCTTGTTGGTTAATGAGTTGAACAGATTCAGAATAAGCAAAGGTTTGGATACCGTTGAGGTAAATGAGATGATGGATTACGCAGCCGAAATGAGTGCCTATAAAATGGGGAATTCAGGGAAAGATAAAGTTGATTCTAAAAACACACAAAAATTTCTAAAAAAAGCCGGAGCTACCAAAAGAGGAGAAGAAATTGCAATGAAAGCCAATGTATTTAAAGGAAGAGACGATTACCCAACAGCCGATATTGCTAAAGTTATTTATACCAAATGGGAAAATAATAAAAAGAATTTGGAAGTGCTGCTTAATCCAAAGTACACCTTAGTTGGAATAAAGGCGCAATTTGATCATGATGAGAAAAAAGTATTTGTAAGTGCTATTTTTGGCGGATATGATATTTTAAATAACGGCGTAACGCATAAAAAAGAACTAGCCGTTAAATACAATACAAAATCTAAAAAATTGAAACTACCCGAAGCCAGAAAGTGTAAAAATTGTGATCGCTGGAGAAACTATGATATATTACAGCAAGGCGCTTATGTGAATAATGGAAAAGTGTATTTAAAATACCACAATTCTAAAGAATTAAGAAGATTAATTAAAAAATCTACCGATGGTATTGCCTTTGATATTGTGCAACGTGAACAGTATATGAAACCGGATTATAATATAGTTGACAATAATTTATTGAACAAAGGAGTAATGGGTAAAGTAATTTACCGCGACCAATTATTTAAAAAGAACTTACTCATTAACCCAAAAGATAAAAAAAGTAAAAAGATTAAGGCCATAGAAGTTGAGTTGGGAAAATTCAATAAGAAAATAAAAGAGCCATACGAAATCAATTTACTTATTGTGCAAGATAAACGAGTATGCAGAACGCTAACCAGAGGATTTACTGAAAACGGCAAAATTGAAAGTAACACACCCATTGGGTTATTGCCGGTGAATGGAACTTCGGGATTAAAACCTCCTTTTCTTCCCAAATCAGAAAGTTCTATCATTAATTTCCTGATTCCTTTTGAAAAAAATAAATTCGAATTTAAAGATACCGATATACAACCCTTTATTAACGCATTAAATGAACCTGATTTTATTATTGATGGGTTGTACATTTATGCCTATTCATCTATAGAAGGTGATTCAGTTGCAAATGCAAAATTGCAAAGAAAAAGAGCAGAAAGTGTTCTAAACGTGTTACAAGCCAAACAACAAAATAAAATTCAACCCAGTATTGAAACAAGAGACAGTTGGGGATTATTTTTATTAGAAAACGAAGACGGAGAGTATAAATACTTAGTTGAAATGGGTAAAAAACAAGCCATAGCAAAAATAAATTCCGATAAAAAATTACAGGATAAATTAGAACCCATTTTAGCTAAAGAACGATTTGCGCAAATCATTATGGATGTTACCTATGATGTTAAAGGTGACAAAGAAATTAAATTCAGTAAAGTAAGTTTCGACAGAGCACTAAAAGCCGGCAATTATCCCCAAACTTATAAAATTTTGGAATACATTGGCAAATGTGTAAAGGATAAAAAATATCCGGCCACCTTGTATGATAGTTTAGTAATAGAAGATAAAGCGATAAATGCGGCATTATTAAATAATAAAGTTTATTACAAATATTTAAGTAATAATGATGTTGATGAAGAGGATGAGGCCACTTTTAATAAACTACTTACTTACGAACCGGCAAATCCGGTATTTCAATACAATAAAATATTCTGTCAGATTAAACTCGATAGTAATGCCGGTAAACCTGAGCATCAAACTAAAATACAACAAACTATTGATGGATTTTATGGCAAATTAGATTCAAATTTGGTTAACGGATTAAATATAGAGTGGCAATTTAAAATAATGGAGAGTGTTGATACTTCAGATAATGCTGACCAGATAATTGAGAATTGTATCACTCGTATTAAATCTTTTTACAATATTAAAGACGCGAGTTGGCAAAATGCATTGAAACTCTCTTATGTTTTTTCTCGCGCAAAAGATTTTAAATATGCCGCAACGGTTTTAGAACCTTATATTGACAAACCCGATGTACAAGAAAATTTAGTGTTTATGTATATCGCCAGTGCCAGCCGTATGCCCGAAAAATATTATTCAAGAACATTTGCTCGGGCACTGGAAATTGCTAAAAACCTCAACAAAGAAAGATATTGCAAATTATTCGGAGAACCGTTTATGACTTTCCAGGTACTTGAAAATGTGGATGTGAAGCGAGTATATAATGCCAGCTGTCGCTAATTTTCTTTTACCCTAAATATTAATTTATAGTTGAACGCACCAAGGCACCTGCCTGCCGTAGGCAAGTTTTCTGCTTCAATTACCTGTACATTCAAAAAAATCATTAAAATGTGAATTAGCTGAATAATTCTAATTCTTTGAAATCTCTTTAAGGGCATGAACAAGTTGATCTATCTCACTTGTTAAGGTATAAATGTTAGGCGTTATTCTGCAGCCATGCACTCCTTTTCCATCAATAGCCACGGTATAAATTTTATACTTTTTCAATAATATTTCGGCTAACTCTGCAGGTTTAATATTTTCAACACCCACATTAGCAATAGCACAAGATCGTTCTTTTTGTTCAGGGGTATTCAAAATAATTTTCGGTAAGCCTCTAACTTTATCAGTCCAGTAATTTTGCAAGTACCTTAAACGTTCTTCTTTTCTTTTTACTCCTAATTTATTGTAATACGCAATGGCATTTGCTATAGCCAAATCGGTATGAACCGGAGTTGTTCCCTGATGATTTAATCGTGAAATATCGTTTTCATTCCGTTCTGCCTCTGCCATTAAAGGCCAAATTCCGGCTATGTTTTCTTTTTTTACGTATAAAAAACCTGCACCTAATGGCACGCTCAGCCATTTATGCAAACTACATCCGTAATAATCACAGTTTAATTCGTTTATTTTAAATTCAATATGTGCAAAGGCATGCGCTCCATCAACCATCACTTTTACTCCTTTGGCATGAGCCATATCACATATTTTTCTAATCGGAAGAATTTGTCCGGTAATATTTACCATATGGCAAACCATGAGCAATTTTGTTTTGGCGGTAATGGCTTTTTCATACAATTGCACAATCTCTTCATCTGAAGTTGGATTCATAGGCAAAGAAATTATTTTATTAATCATCCCATGTCTTGCACTTACTTGCTTAAACATTTCCAACATAGCACCATAATCCTGTTCAGCCATTACGGCCTCGTCTCCTTTTTCCCATTTAAAACCTGAGATAATGGTATCTAAAGACTCTGTGGTATTTCTGGTAATGATTAATTCTTCAGCGGAACAACCGGCCATATCAGCCAGCATTGCAGCCATCTTTTTTTTATTTTCATTTTGTACGGTGCGCATATAATAGGCACCTTGCAAATTAATTTCTTTTAAATGCTCTATGTAGGCTTCTAATACTTCCTGGGGTTGAATACAATAATAACCGTTTTCAAGATTTATATAGTCTTCCTTTAAGCGATAACCCTTTCTGATCTGCATCCAAAATTCTTCCTGGTCAGCTAATAATTCCGGTGAAATATTTTTTATAGGATCAATAATTTTTGAAAGAGCAGGAAAACTAAAAATACTTCCAAGCCCAATAGTAGCGCTAGTTTTTAAAAACGTTCTTTTATCCATACTTAATTTTTAAAGTGAATAAGATCTTGCCCAATATCCTTACGATAATACTTTTTGCTATAACTTATTTTTTGAGCTGCGGTAAAACTTTTGTTTACCGCATCGGCAATGGTATTACCGATTGAAGTAATTGCAAAAACTCGCCCTCCATTGGTAATCACATCTACTCCTTCATTCTTAGTTCCTGAATGAAAAACGATGGAGTCTCCACTATCTTTTAGTCCTTCAATTTTTAATCCTTTTTCAAAGGCTTCCGGATAACCACCGCTAACTAAAACAACAGTAGCTGCATACTCATCAATGGTCTCGTAGGCTTTTTGATTTAAAATTTGTTTAGCCACACCCTCCAATAAATCTAAAAAATCAGATTTTATCCTGGGTATAACTACTTCCGTTTCCGGATCACCCATTCTACAATTGTATTCAATCACAAAAGGTTCTCCTCCGCAATTCATTAATCCTATAAAAATAAATCCGCGATAATCTATTTTCTCTTTAATTAAGCCGGCTATGGTTGGTTTTACAACCTGTTCTTCTACTTTATCAATAAAGGTTTGATTGGCAAAAGGAACAGGACTAATAGCTCCCATTCCTCCGGTATTTAATCCGGTATCTCCCTCTCCTATTCGTTTGTAATCTTTAGCGGCTGGTAGTATTTTATAAGAAATGCCATCTGTTAAAACAAAAACAGATAATTCGATGCCATGCAAATATTCTTCAATCACAACTTTGTTACTTGCTTTCCCGAATTTTGAATCAGCTAACATACTTTTTAATTCGGCCTTAGCTTCATCAATATCATTCAGTATTAAAACACCTTTACCTGCTGCAAGTCCATCCGCCTTGAGCACGAACGGAGGTTTAAGTTTATCTAAAAAGGCGTACCCTTCATTTAAATTTTCTTTAGTAAAAGTGGCATAAGCTGCAGTTGGCACTTTATGCTTAATCATAAACTGCTTACTAAAATCTTTACTTCCCTCCAACATAGCTCCGTTTTTAGTTGGGCCAATAACCGGTATATCTTTTAATACCTCATCATTTAAAAAAAAGTCGTGTATGCCTTTCACCAAAGGATCTTCCGGTCCAACCACCACCATGTCTATACTTTTTTCCCACACCAGATTTTTGATGGCCTCAAAATCGTCAACTGCTATATTGATGTTCTGTCCACACAAGGCCGTGCCTGCATTACCCGGAGCTATATATAAATTTTGTAATTTTTTACTTTGTGCAATTTTCCATGCGAATGCATGTTCTCTTCCGCCTGATCCTAATATTAATACGTTCATAATTTAATGCTTGTACAAAAATAAAAAATCCCGGCATTTTCCGGGATTAGTATTTCTTTTTGTGGAAAACTGCGCTTCCGCGTACTCTTCTCCTCGCCCTGTCATTATTCTGTTTGGCCAAAATTCCTTCCCTGTAACGCTTACCTTTTGTGCGGTAGCGACTAAATAAAAATTTACTTTCTCGTTTTTGTGAACGACTTTCTTTTTTATGATGCATTACCCAAGCCGGGGCCTGGTTATGATAAAATACCCTTTTAAAAAATCCGCTTCTACCGGCACCACGTGCAAATCTATCTGCATTACCATTATGCTTTGAACTTTTATGAAAAATACGAATAGTTTTACGGCGCTGATTGCGATGTTCTCTTTTCCTTCCTCCGCCTTGAGAAAATAAATCCTCTGAACAGAAAAGTCCAACAAGAAATAATAATATGAAGAGTATCTTTTTCAAGTACTTATGATTTACAAGTATAGTAAAAAAAAGTGAAAATTGGATTACTGTTCGTCGATTTGAAGCTGATTTATGGATAAGATTTCAACATCAAATGGTTTATGAGGATAATCGGTTATTGAGTGCCATAAACGGCTTAGGGAAGCTAAGAACAATTCGGCATCTATATGAAAAAAAATTTCAATCTTTATATAAACTATTACTTAAAGTGATTGTTTATATAAAATACGCGTATGAAAAAAATACTAATATTATCCCTGCTCCCAAGCGCAATAGTACTTGTTTTTATTCTCACGAATAAAAATATGGGTTCTACTTTAAAAGTTAAAGCCAACGAAAAAGATGAACACGTTGCTCCTTTCGAATATTTTAGCTTCATGCGATCTTACCCCGATAAGACATTTGATTATAAGGCATATAATCAAACATTAAGGGAGTCAACCATCAGCAATCTTGCACAAAAAAATGGGGCCCCTTTAAGTTGGGTGAATGAAGGACCAACCAATATTGGAGGAAGAATAACCGCCCTGGCCATACACCCGACTAACCAAAACATCATTTTTGCAGGTTGCCCCGGTGGAGGCATGTTTAAAAGTACTAATGGTGGGACAAGTTGGACACCTGTATTTGACGCTCATCCGTATTTATCAATAGCCTGTATTGTTTTTGATCCGGTAAATCCAAACATTATGTATGCCGGAACCGGAGACCCGGATACACCTTTCACAGTTTTTGTTGGTAATGGAATATATAAAAGTACCGATGGTGGTAATACCTGGGTAAACTTGGGTTTAAACCAAATGGGAATCATTACGCAAGTTTTAATTGATCCCAACAACACTTCCATTATGTATGCCTCAGCTATGGGTGTACCCATGGTAAGAGATTTTAATCGGGGAATTTATAAAAGTACCAACGGCGGGCTTAACTGGACACAAGTTTTAAGTATCAATAATGAAACCGGTGTGAGTGATATGGTGATGGATTTTACTAATTCGTCTATTATCTATGCAACATCGTGGACTCGAATAAGAACTAATCAGGAATCAACAGGATTCAGTAATACAACCCGAGTTTATAAAACCATTAATGGTGGAACAAATTGGAATATTATTAATACTGGTTTACCTAATACTAAAGTTTCCAGATTTGGAATTTGTATGAGTAAACAAAATGCCAATAAATTATATGTTTCGGTTTGCGATAGCAATTATCAAATCTATAATGTTTATGTTACAACAAATGGCGGAAGCAGTTTTACCCCGGTAGGTGGAATTAATGACTTAAATGGAATGTATGGTGGCTTTGGTTGGTATTTTGGGAAAATAGCTGTTAAACCAAACAATGATAACACAATACTTATTTCAGGTGTTGAACATTTCAAAAGTACTAATGGCGGTTCAAGTTTCACTTTAAATCAACCGCAATGGTGGATGTATAACCCACATGCTGATATACATGATATAAAATTTAAATCGTCTACCAATTACATTATCGCAACCGATGGTGGACTATATGAAACATTTGATGATGGGGTTAACTGGAATAAATTAGATGATATTCCAAATACGCAGTTTTATAAAGTGAATATTAATCCGTTTAACAACAATGAATATTTTGGAGGAGCACAAGATAATGGCACCATGTATGGAGGAGCCGTTGGCGGCATTGGAAACTGGACGCCAGAATGGGGAGGTGATGGTTTTCAACCTCGACTTGATCCAAACAACAATCAAATTCGATATGCTGAAACTCAAAATGGCGGACTTTGGATGAGCACGGATGCAGGTGCGAATTATACAAATTATGTAAATGGCATTGATCAAAATGACAGAATGAATTGGGATATGCCTTATATTTTTGGTTCAAGCAGTACTTCAACTATGTACACCGGAACTCATCGGGTATATAAAAATAGTACCAATCCGGTTGATAATTGGGTGGCTATAAGTCCGGATTTAACCGATGGAGTAATTTTTGCTCCACGCTTTCATAATATTTCCTGTTTAGATAATTCCGCTTTAAATAACCAATTTATTTATGCAGGCACAACAGATGGCAATGCCTGGAGAACATTAAATGGCGGAAGCACCTGGACCAATGTAACCAGTGGTTTACCTGATCGTTATGTAACTTCCATAAAAGCTTCGCCAAACCTTACCAATAATGTTTATGTGAGTCATAGTGGTTACCGTTACAATGAATATATTCCGCACATTCATAAATCTACCAATAACGGAACAACGTGGACAGATATCAGCGGAAATTTACCGCAAGTGGGTATTAACGACCTTATCATTGCTCCGGGGTTTGAAAATGTAATTTTTGCAGCAACAGATATTGGCGTGTATTATACACAAGATAACGGCTTAACTTGGTCAAGATTGGGTAATAATATGCCCTATTTTGTGATTTGGGATTTAGAATATAATCCGGCAACGCAAAAATTAATTGCAGGCACCTATGCAAGAGGTATACAAACTATTGATGTTAGCACATTGCTTACTGTTCCTCCTCCACCATCTGCTCTTCATGAAGAAAATGGGAAAATGGAATTAATGGTATATCCAAATCCGGCGCAAAACACTTTCAAAATTAAAAGCGAAGGTGATTATGGTTCACTTAAAGTTTCACTTTATAATAGTGAAGGGAAATTGGTACTGGAATCAAACGTTGATAAAAACGCAAGCATTAACATACAAACTTTACCTTCGGGTATCTACAATGCAGTGTTCGAAAACAAAGAATACAGCTTTATTAAAAAGCTAATCAAACAATAACTTTGTTTAGTATCTATTTTACGTTTTAATTACTATTGTTGGGCGTATAATAAGCCGATTTAGCAGTAATAAAACGCCTATAATTACGTTATTACATTAGATTTGAAGTTACTTCGAATAATACTGGTTTTTGTTTGCATCAAGGCTATGGCTCAGTTGCCGGCACCCTCATTACGTTGTATAGAAGTAAAAAGTAATGGAGATGTTAAATTAACTTGGCTCCCGGTAAATGATCCGGGCGGGATTTTTGATTCGTATCAAATTTTTTATTCGCCTACCGCAGTTGGAACTTATTCCAATGTCGGCACTGTGGCTGCTGTTAACTTTTCAACGTTCACCCATAGCGGCAGTAGCGCAACTGTGCAAGGTTGTTATTATTATATTAGAACTAAATCAGGCCCGGGAGGAGTTAACACTTCCTCGAGTTCTGATACTTTGAGGAGCATGTTTATTAACGCTATTCAATCCACACCGGATGTAAAATTAAATTACAATGCACTACATTCTCCAAAACTAATTACCTCCTCTTCAACTTATACTTTAAGTCGCGAATACCCTACAGCCGTGTGGAATAATTTGGGTACTACTTCTGCTTTGCAATATGCCGACACGTTAAGTATTTGCTCTGCCAGTATTAATTATCAGGTTCAATTGGCTGATCAGGCCGGTTGTATTTCTGCTTCCAACATCAAAGGTGATATTTTTAAAGATAAGAAAGCACCGGACGAGCCGGAAATAGATTCCATTAGTGTGCTTCCTAACGGAGAAACCGTAATTGCCTGGAAAATTCCGCGTGACTTAGACATTAAAAAGTATAGAGTATATTATTTTAACGGGGCATTTGCGGCTATTGATAGCGTTAACGGACGAAATAACACCTTATATACTTATACCACCACAACTGCCAACACCAAAACAGTTGGTTTAATGATTGCGGCCATTGACAGTTGTGGTAACATTGGCAGTTTTGATACCAAACCTAGAACCATGTATTTAGAAACTTATTATAATACCTGTGCCTATTCTTGTGTGTTAAACTGGAATGCCTATCCGGGCATGAAAGGTGGGGTTTCTGAATATCGAATTTACTACTCAGTTAATGGGGCGGCTTTTGTTCCTATAGGAACTACTACACAGCTCAGTTTTATTCACGAGGGGGTTAGTCCTGGACAAAACATATGTTATTTCATTAGAGCTTTTAATAACGGCAAAACGGTAAGCTCTTCTTCAAACCGTAGTTGTTTTTTTTCAACACAGGCCTCTGCTCCACAATTTATCTATATTCAAAATGCAAGTGTAATTGAAACAGAAAAAATTAAAGTAGATCTTTATTTAGATTTAAGTAAACCATCCACCGGAATAGATTTGTTACGATCAGAAGATGGTATAAATTACAGCAATGTGGCATTTTTACCTTTTACCGGAAATCAGAATTTTTCTTTTACCGATGAAAGTGTAAGTCCTTCTTCTACCTCCTATTTCTATAAAGCTGTAGTGAAAGATAGTTGCGGTAATCCCCGCATTAATAGCAATGTAGCCAAAACCATACTTTTAAAAATTAAAAGCGATAAAGAAAATGTATTTTTAAAACAATTAGTTTGGACCGATTACAAAGGATATGCCGGTGATGTAAGTGGTTATAATATTTACCGTAGTATTAATGGCAATCTTAACTCAACCCCTATCGCAAGCACCGGACCTTACGATACACTTTATTTGGATAACATCGAATACGAAGCTCCAAATGGTTGTGATATTAAATATCATGTAGAAGCGGTGGAAGGAATTAGCAATCCCTTTGGATTTTTATCCAAAAGCCTTTCCAATATCCGGGATGCTTACATAGAAGGTGAAGTATTTGTACCCACGGCCTTTAATCCAAGCGGAGTGAATAAAGTCTGGCTGCCAGTAACACATTTTGTAGATAAAAATGAATATAGAGTAATTGTTTACGATAAATGGGGCGGCAAAAGATTTGAAACAGAAAATGACCAGGAAGGTTGGGATGGAGCAAATGCCAAACAAGATGTTTATGTATATGTTATTCGATACAAAAACTGCAGAGGAGAGTACATAGAAATAAAAGGTAGTTTATCCCTGCTCTAATCAACTTCATCCTTAAAATTCAACAGCCAATCAATCGCTTTGGTTTCATCGGTAAAAACTTTACTTGGCTTTGGAGGTTTATCATAACTGATGTAAAATGTGGCGATGAGTTTTTGTGCAAAATTTTTCACCACCAAGGCTTCAGCCAAGGTAAACCTAAAACCCTCGGGGCTGGCTGAAAACTCCCTAGCTGTACGATCAAACTGAATCAGTGTTTCTGCAGTAATTAAAACAGGCGCTTCCTTATTTTCACTTAAATTTCCTAATATGTCGTTAATTGCTTTAGCCTCTTTGCCCGTTATTATATAATTTCCCACAAAATGTATATGCAAAACGCCATTACTTCTTAGCGCAATCTTAGCATATTCCAATTCCATGGATTTAATTATTTCCATTAATTAAAGTTATAAAAAAATGATAATATATAAATCCTTAAACCTTGTATTTTTTAATTTTGAGAAAGAATTTTCAGGCCTATACAAAAAATGACTGATAAAGAAAACGCAGCAGCCCGTATTAAAACTTTAGCTCAGCAAATAGAAGAGCATAATCATCGTTATTATAATCAGGACAAACCTGTAATTAGTGACTATGCATTTGATCAATTATTAAATGAATTAATTGAATTAGAAAAAAAATACCCGGAATTAGCCGAAGCGCACTCACCTACTCAACGCGTTGGAGGAACCATAACCAAGGAGTTTAATTCAATTAAGCATAAATACCCCATGCTTTCGCTTTCTAATAGTTACAATAGAGAAGACTTGATTGATTTTGACCGAAGAGTTAAAGAGGGATTGAATATGCAAAATAGTTTATTTGATTCCGAAATTGAGTATGTATGCGAGTTGAAATTTGACGGCCTATCCATTAGTTTAATTTATGAAAATGGTATTCTTAAGCAGGCTATTACTCGTGGTGACGGAGTACAAGGAGATGAGGTAACCCATAATGCAAAAACCATAAAATCAGTGCCCTTAAAACTGAAAGGAGATTTTCCGAAAGAATTTGAAATCCGGGGAGAAATTTATATGCCGATAAAAGTTTTTAAAGAACTTAATCAGGAACGCGAAAGTGCCGGCGAACCCCTATTAGCAAATCCAAGAAATACCGCAAGCGGCACAATGAAAATGCAGGATAGTAAAATTGTTGCTTCCCGAAAATTAGATTGTGTATTATATAATTTATTGGGTGAAAATTTAAAGTTTGAAACCCATTATAAAGGAATACAATTAGCTAATTCATGGGGATTTAAAACCAGTGAACACAGCAAATTATGTGTTGGTATACAGGAAGTAATTAATTTTATTGATCATTGGGAAAAACACAAAGCAGAATTGCCTTTTGAAATTGATGGTATTGTAATTAAGGTAAATAATTTGCTACAGCAACAACAATTGGGATACACTGCCAAATCTCCACGCTGGGCAATTGCATACAAGTACAAAGCCGAACAAGCCTGTACACAACTGATTGAAATAACTTATCAGGTTGGGAGAACCGGCGCTATTACACCCGTTGCCAATTTAAATCCGGTTGCCTTAGGCGGCACCATAGTGAAAAGAGCAAGTTTACACAATGCGGATATAATAGAAAAACTGGATGTGCGCGTTAATGATTTTGTTTACGTAGAAAAAGGCGGTGAAATAATTCCCAAAATCACCGGGGTAAATTTAGCGTTGCGCAAAACTTCAGGTGAAAAAACAAAATACATTGAAAATTGTCCGGAATGCGGAACGCAATTAATCCGTAATCCGGATGAAGCTTTGCATTATTGCCCGAACGAAAAAAAATGCCCACCTCAGGTTAAAGGCAAAATGGAACATTTCATTAGCAGAAAAGCAATGAATATTGATGGTTTGGGAGCAGAAACCATAGCGCAGTTATTCGATGCCGGATTAATAAAAAATTACGCAGATTTGTATACACTTCAAAAAGAAAACTTATTACCATTGGAAAGATTGGCCGAAAAAAGTGTTCAGAATTTATTGGAGGGGATACAATTAAGTAAACAAGTTCCTTTTGAACGCGTGTTGTTCGCCTTAGGAATAAGACATATTGGCGAAACATCAGCCAAGAAAATTGCTAAACGCGTTAAAAATATGGATGCCCTTCAGCTAATGAAAAAAGAAGAGTTGTTACAAATTGATGAAGTGGGTGAAACCATTGCTGAAAGTTTACTTCAATATTTTAAGGATGAAGAACAAATGCAAATACTTGAAAAATTAAAACAAGCAGGTTTGCAGTTTTCATTAAATGAAGAGTCTTTACAAAATACAAGTGATAAATTAAACGGATTAACTTTTGTAATAAGCGGTGTGTTTCACAAACACAGCAGAGATGAATTAAAAGAAATGATAGAATTAAACGGAGGTAAAAACTCAGGTTCTATCAGCGGAAAAACTTCTTATTTATTAGCCGGAGATAATATGGGTCCGGAGAAACTCAAAAAGGCCGAAAAACTACAGATTAAAATAATTTCGGAAGATGAATTTTTAGCCATGTTAAAATAAAAAAAAGGGAAGACTATCTTCCCTTTTTTTTATTATTTAAAATTAAATTTTATTTCGAAATCACAATTTTTTTAGTCAAAACAAATCCCTCTGAGTTTTGAATTTTCACTAAATAAATACCGTTAGCAAAATTTTCAGTTGATACCGTAACTTCATTTTGATTAACAAGGTTATTAGAATAAACCGCTTTGCCATTCTGGTCAAAGATTGAGATTTGCGATATCGATCCATTTTCAATTACTAAATTAAACTGATCATTGGCAGGAACAGGAAAAACATCCAATTGATTAGATTGTGCTGATATTTCAGACACCGCATTAATTGTTCCGGTTTGATGAACATATAAACTATAATTGGGAGCTCCGATAGTTGAGAAATACAATTTTCCATCATTAGTGGCAATTTTACGTTGTGCACTTATGGTTGGCGACCAATTTAAACCCGTTACAACATTGGTATACGTTGCACCAGCATCGCTTGATTTAAATAAATTGGTTGGTTCATCCTTAACATATATATTATTTAATCTATCTACCATATATACCCCTGAACCACTTGGAGGGGCAGTCATTTGCACCCAGGTATTACCACCATCGGTTGATTTATAATCGCTAAAATAAACGTTACCGTTTGGTGTTGCATAAATATTATTTTGATTACCCTGCGATGCATTATTTGGCATCAATGACCATGTTACTGCTCCGTCGGTACTCTTCCAAATATTCCATCCTCCATTAGTTCCACAAGCAAATAATGTATTGCCGGTTACTGCTAATCCTTTCACGGCAAAGGTTCCACTTACATTAGCAAAAGTAGCACCATTATCAGTACTTTTTACAATCGGACTTCCTGCCGCATAATTATAAACATACACATTCGCTGCCGCATCCTGAATTATATTTTGATTGAATCCGGTTATTGTTGCAGTGGATTGAGTCCATGTAGTACCATTATCGGTGCTCCGGTATACAACAGGTACAGTAAACGACTGCGAACCTGTTACAACTAAATCGCCATTTACAAGGCAAAGTATATTATTTACAGCAGTTGTAGAATTAATAGTCACGGCAACTGTACTAAAAGGAGCTGCGCCTTGTTTGTAATGAAGTTCACCGAAATTGCCTAAAATTCCATTATTTGCCCAAATCTTATTCCCATCATGAGATACAGCGTAATAGCTACAATTATTTGGTGAATTTAAATTAGTCCAATAGGTTTGGGCATTCCAAGCTCCTAAAACTAAAAGAACAAAAATTGAAGTAAAGATTTTTTTCATATTTTTTTTTTAAAAGGTTTATATAAAGGTAAAAATAAATTGATAAATATCAATTTTTAATAAATGATTAATTGCCTTAATTTCTCCTTAAACCTTGCTTTAGGTAAAAAATTATTTTCTAAATCTGCATTCATAGGTACCGGCGTATCTAAACTTCCCTCACGCATAACCGGGGCATCCAAATATTCAAAACAGTTTTCTGTGATCAAAGCCGCTATCTCCCCTCCTATTCCTCCGGTTAAAGTATCTTCATGCAATACAATTACTCTTCCCGTTTTTTTAACGGACTTGTAAATGGTTTCTTTATCCAAGGGAACTAAGGTCCTTAAGTCAATCAAATCGGCTTTTAAATCCTTCATTTCATTCAATATCTCCAAAGCCCAATGTACACCCAATCCATAGGTCACAATACTCACATCGCTTCCTTCTTTCACTAATCTGGCTTTACCAAAGGGAATGGTATAATAATCATCCGGCACTTCTTCCGTTATACTTCGATATAAAGCTTTATGTTCAAAAAACATAACCGGATTCGGGTCTTCAAAGGCCGTTAGTAAAAGTCCTTTGGCATCGGAAGGAAATGCAGGATAAGCAATTTTTAATCCGGGTGTTTTAAAAAACCAAGCCTCATTACTCTGACTGTGAAAAGGTCCTGCTGCTACACCAGCTCCTGTTGGCATTCTTACTACTACATCTGCGTTTTGTCCCCAACGGTAATAACTTTTAGCTAAATTATTTACAATTTGCGTCATGCCTTCACTTACAAAATCAGCAAATTGCATTTCAACCATGGCCTTAAATCCGTTTATGGATAAGCCAAATCCGGCTCCTAAAATGGCACTTTCACATAAGGGCGTATTTCTTACTCTGTGCTTTCCGAATTTTTCTACAAAACCTTCGGTAATTTTAAATACTCCACCATACTCCGCTATGTCTTGTCCCATTAAAACCAAATTATTGTGTTTTTGCATGGCCTGATTTAATCCTTGACTAATCGCATCAATCAACCGGATAGTACTGGTATTACCGGAGTTAGTATTTGATTCCAATACATAGGGTTTATACATTTCATCCAATTCCTTTTTAGTATCGGGTGCGGGTAATTTTTCGGCGAAGGCTATTTCTAAATTATCTTCAATTTCTTTTTTAAAGGCTAATCGAATTTCATCTATCATATCCTCGGTTAATACTCCTTCTCCAATCAAATATTTTTCAAATGTATTCACCGGATCTTTTTTACCCCATTGCTCAAATAATTCTTTGGGCACATATTTTGTTCCGCTGGCCTCTTCATGTCCACGCATTCTAAATGTTACGCACTCCAATAATACCGGTCTTGGATTTTCGCGAATATCTTCGGCTAATCTCGAAATGGTTTCGTACACCTTCAGTACGTTATTTCCATCAATGGAAATACCTTCTATTCCATATCCAATGGCTTTATCGGCAAAGGATTTACACTTAAATTGCTCGTTCGACGGGGTACTTAAGCCATAACCATTACTTTCCACCACAAATATTACCGGTAAATTCCATACTGCAGCTGTATTTATACTTTCATGAAAATCACCCTCACTAGCTCCTCCGTCTCCACTAAACACCACGGTTACTTTTTTATCTTTTCTAATTTTATTGGCTAAAGCTATACCATCGGCCACACCCATTTGCGGACCCAAATGTGAAATCATGCCAATAATTTTATACTCTTGTGTACCGAAGTGAAAAGAACGATCTCTTCCTTGCGTAAATCCCCCGGGTTTACCTTGAAATTGAGAAAACAACCGATTTAACGGAATTTTACGAGTTGTGAAAACGCCCAAATTACGATGCATGGGTAAAATATATTCATCGCTATGCAAAGCTGAAGCCACACCTACAGAAATAGCTTCCTGCCCTATTCCGCTAAACCATTTTGCAATTTTACCCTGCCTTAATAACAGAAGCATTTTTTCTTCTATCATCCGGGGTTTTAAAATATTATGATATAGTGTAATTAAAACCTCATCCTTTATTTTCTTTCGGTCGAATTTTACAGGAGAATCCGCTGTTATCATAGGGAGTTTGAAAATTAATGCGTTACTTTTTTTTCTTGTCGGGAATTAAAATATTGAATCCTAATCCGATATTAATCCAATTCATGAAATAATTATTTCTTTTGCTACGAATATCGGGTGAAGCTAAATGATTAAATCGTGGGGCCTTGGGATCGAATTTATAAAACAAGGTAGTATAAGAAAGTAAAAGGGAAAAGCTTAATTGTTGTTTTTCTCCTCCCATAAAATGTATAGAAAATTCGGGCTGTACGTAGGGCGCAAAAAATTCGGTTAATCCGTAAGGACGATTAGCCGCATTGGTATCAATTTCGATATTATTGTATTTACAGGATAATAAACCGGAATTGGTTACAAAACTCAGGTATACCACTTCACTTACATAATGATCGTAACCCAATTTTAAAAAGCCTCCGTGTTCAATAATTTGGGTGTTGTATGAAATAGAACCAGAATTTGTAGGAATTAGCACAAAGGTTTTTTGATTTTTAAAAAGCGCATTTTGATAGCCAAGGCCAATGATAAATTTGCCTCCCGGCGAAATTACAGCAGCCAAATTGGCTTCATAAATTCCAGTAAAACTACTCCTGAACATTTGCGTGCCTGTAGTTCTGGGAATACCCACACTTCCTCTAATAGAGAAAAAAGGATTTGATTTATCTACTTTCTGAGCAAAAGAAAATAAACTAAGCAGTGAGAGGATTAGGAAGAAAAATGACTTCATTTAAGGGATAAAGATACATTAATCTCTAAAACAAATTACACCCTTTAAACAAAAATAAAGCCCAGATATTAACGTTTTCAGCTATGATAAAGTAATACTTTACTAATAAAAATTTAATGTTTATGCGCTATTATATAAAACTGCTTATGTACTTTTGTTTTACATTTTAACTATGAGAAAATTATTTTTACTGATAGGACTGCTTACCTGCCTACAAATTAATGGGCAAGAGCTTAAGGTAGTTTCTAATATTGTTGACTCAATACGATTGCATTATAATGATACCAATTACGCTGCTTTATACAACTTATTGAATTCCGACTTTAAAAAGAATTTTTCCTATACCGACCACCATACTTTTTATAGGGAGAATATATTGAAAAGTATGGGAAAACTTAAATATGCTAAATACCTGCAGAACAAAATGGGGTCGGAATGTTATTTGATGTATTTCGAAAACGGAAATTTGGAGTTAAGCTTGTTTGTAGATTCAAAACTTAAAATTGCCGGACTCCAATGGCTGCCTTATAAACCCGAAAAAATAAATCACCTCACCAAAAAAACAAGTTATAAAAGCGATTCAAAAAAAACTAGTCCTTTAGATTTAAAGGTGGATAGCTTAGTGCATGATTATATGCTTGGAGGAGCGAGCTGCGGACTGAGTATTGGCATTTATCAAAACGGAAAAATTTATTATAAAAATTACGGGGAAATAAGTAGAAATGCCGGGAAATTACCCGATAGCAGTTCTATTTTTGAAATTGGAAGCATTACCAAAACGTTTACCGGGCTTTTATTAGCCAAAGCGGTGAAAGAAAAAAAAATAAATTTGAATGATGATATCCGAAAATTTTTACCGAAGGGCTATGAAAATTTACAATACAAAAACAAAGCTATTTTAGTTGAACATTTGGCCAATCACACTTCCGGCTTAGCTTCGGTTCCGAGCAACATCAGTACCCTAAGTAATTATGATTCCCTAAATCCATACCAACATTATTCTAAAAAACATATTTTAGAATATTTAAAAACGGTGATACCGGATACTTTTCCCGGTGCAAAAAATAATTATAGTAATTTGGGTATGGCGGTGTTGGGAATAATTTTGGAAGAAGTAAATCAACAATCCTATGCTGAACAAATTGGGGCTTTGACATCCGAAATGAAATTAACTTCTACTGCTATTGAATTAAGTGAAGAACTTAAAACAAAGTTGACCAAAGGTTATAATTATTTAGGAGATGAAACCCCTTATTGGAATTTAAACGGATTTGAAGCGGCCGGGGCAATAAAATCAAATAGCAGTGACATGATGAAATATTTACTATTTAATTTAAAAGAAGGTGCCGAATATATTCGCCTCAGTCATGAATTAACCTGGGGTGATGTAAATTACGGTATTGGTTTAGGCTGGCATGTCATTAAAACAAAATATGCTCATAAATTAATTTGGCACAATGGCGGAACCTATGGCTATGCCAGTTTTTGCGGATTTATAAAAGAAAAAGATTGTGCCGTAATAATTTTAAGTAATAGCGGAATAAATGTAGATGCAATAGGAATAGGGATTTTTAAATATTTGCAGAGTAATTAACGGGCAATAATAAATTTTTTGACCATACTTTGATTATACAATTTATCAAAATGCAAAAAATAAATTCCTTCCATTAAACTTTCAGTATTAATTTTAGCCTTTTCGCTATCCAATATAATTTCTTCTTCTAAAACCAGTTGTCCTAAGCTATTGAATATTTTTACTTGATAATTTGCACCCCATAAAAAGGTTGAATTGAAGGTTAATTGTAAAATATTATTTGCCGGATTGGGACTGAGCATTAAACCTTCAGATGAAATAGTGCTATTCTGCTTTAAATTAGTTGATATGCCCGGGGCTATTCCTAAACTATCTGTTTTTACCACCCAGCTTTGGCAATCATTGAGGTAATCCGGTGAGCCGCACATGATATAACCACCATCCGGCACTTTTTTAATATCATAGAATGTCTCCAAAGTACTTAAACTATAAGCACCATAAGTTTTCATCCACAAGCTATCACCATTGCTATTTGTTTTTAAAATAACCCCATCATGGTTTATGGCTCCTATCATTACGGATGGATATTTAAAAGTACCGGAAGCAACTATACTTTCATCATTATTAATTACAATTGCTGATAATCCGGCAACAATACTTTGACTTGCATAAGTTTTTTGCCAAATAATATTTCCATTATTGGTGCAATCTAATTTTAATAAAACAATTTTATATTGGTGTATTCCTAAAATTGTTTCGGTAAATTTAAACCCGGATATTACTAAATAATTATTTTTCTTTATTATTTGTTTAAATCCAATAATATCAACTATCAATTTATTCCAGATAACATTACCCAGAGTGTCAATACACACTATTCGATTCTGAGGATTTTGTGGGATTGTATAATCAGAACCGCCAATATAAATTTGCTTTAAGATACTATCATAACAAGAAGCAGTTGGACCAAAATTCATTAAAGAAACGATTTCTAATTGACCTAAGTAATTTCCATTTGTGTCTACTTTAAATATTGTTGGCCGCCCAATAAAAGAATTATCATTCTCTTTAAATTTATTTCCGATATACCAAACTTGATTCCCCCCTTTTAAAAACCTGTTTCCCAAACCATAAGAATAAGTATAATCACAATACTTAATGGTATGAATGGTGTCCGCAAGCTTGTTGTTTACTTTGCAAAATATTAAGCCTCTATCATTACCATAATATGTATCACCTATGGCTAATGAAGAGTAACTGCTGGTTTTTACTGCTAAACGATTATTTAAATACGTAGCAAAATTATTGTTACCAAACATGAATTTGTTATCGAAAGCTACATTGCCATTTTTATTTAATTTTAAAAGTCTTAAACCTTGTTGGCTTGTTTGATCTTGCCAGGGTGCATACATTAAATAGGTGGTATCTTCATCAAAAACTTCAATTTGATTTGCGTATGATTTATTGTTTAAACCCGCATGATAATAATTACTAAAGGTAATTTGACCAAAGCAAGTTTGTACAAAAAAGTACGCGAAGGTAAAGATGAATATTTTAATTAAATTACTTAACAATAATTAATTTATTAGTTTGATAAGTGCCTGACTCACTGATTAAAGTTACAAAATTTAATCAATTAAATACTTGCCAGCAAATACAAAGCCCTCCATCTTTTACCGGCTAATGCGTTGGCTTTTTGCAGTACGGGCCTGTCGTCGGTATTAATTTCTTGAGTAGGAAATAAAAAGGGAACAAAATTTGTATCCACATATGAATTGGAATATAAACTCTGAGGATTAAAAGCGGTAAACACGATATTTCTGGAATCTTCAACCAGCGAAGTTGAATTTAAAAAGACTTCAGAAAACGAAGTTTTTAAAGTATTGTATACCACACTGGTGCCCTTACCTATTTCTCCTTTTAAATAGCCGTGCCAGTTTACAAAAACTTGTGCATTGGGATATAACAGATGTTTAAGTTTCGCTAAACTTTCTTGAGTAATTACATGATCGGGTAATTCTTCCGATTTAAAAACATCAAATAAAACCAAATCATATCGTTCATCAGATTGATTGATAAAGTGGCGTGCATCGTCGCACACGGTTCTTACCTTTTTGTTTAATTCAAAATAATTTTCGGCCACTTCAATTATTCGTGCATCAAACTCAACTGCAGTTACGTGATAACCTTTTTGAACGAGCAAATTGGAAGTTAGTCCTGCACCTAATCCCAATACTAAGGCTCTTTTAGGAGCCTTTTCGTTAATAATAACCGCATCTAATAATTTAATATAATCGGAAACCGATTTTTGAGTGAGCAAACTCATTTCGCTTTGCACAATTTTATTCACCAGTAGTAACCGCACATTTCCTTCTGCTCTTTTCACATCTTTAATTTCTACTTTACCCATTATACTTTCGCTGGAATAAAGAATATCTTCAGCCGTATAAAAATGTTTAAGGTTTAGAAAAAATAATCCGAAAAAAATAAAAAGGTAAGCTACCTTAAAAATTTTGAGCAATAAAAGAGCTGCAATAAATAACAAAGAACCGAAATTGATTAAGGTGATGGTTAAGCCCCATTGCGGAATTAAATAAAATCCGCATAAAAATGTTGCGATTATTCCACCAAAAGTAGATATAGCATAAATTGTGCCACTTACTTGACCCGAATCGTTTTGCGTTTTAGTTTGCAAGGCAATAAACAAAGGCGAAGAAGCGCCAAGCAGAAATACCGGTAAAAAAAGAATGACGAAGGAGGAAAGAACAACGGCCAGTGTAAAAGGAAAAGAAGAAAGATAATTGAGCAAATAACTTTCGCAAAGCGGCATAAGTAAAATGAATATAGCGGCCAAAAGCAATACTTTGAATAAAACGGAATTTAAGTTTTCTTTTTTGAGGGAGAGTTTTCCGCCATAAAAATAACCGGTAGCTAAAGCGCCTAAAGTAACACCCATTACAGCCGACCAAACATATAAGCTACTGCCAAATACAGGAGCCAGTAATTTAGCACCACAAAGTTCAGCTGCCATTACAGCCGCACCTTCGATAAAGCTGAGTATAAGATATCTTTTTTGCAAAACTTAACCAAGATACAAATTAATTCAGCTTGATAAATTTGGAATATTACTTAGTTTAGAATTTTGTAATTACTGCGCCCCTGAATTTATTGCGTGATGATAGCGCCAGGGATGCGAAAGGCTTGGTTCTTTTTGTGACGCCCTTGGTGTGATAATTGGGGGGCGGCACAAAAAAACCGGAGCGATAGCGTAGCCTATAGCAGCCCGCCCGGGCGCCCTATAAATATTTATAAAACTAATTAACAATACCAAGGGCAATTAAAATACCCATTGCCATCATGAATAAACCTACAAACCATTTAAAAAATGTAATGCTTGTTTTGGTAAATAATTTATTGCCGATAAAAGCACCGATCCATGCAGATAATACACAAGTGGAGAGTAATGCATAATTTATATTGCCGTTATTGAGATTTTCAAACTTGGAATACAAACTGATTCGAGCTACATCCACCAAACAGGCAATCATTACGCCGGTGGCAATAAACATTTTTTTATCCAAGTTTAAACGAAGTAGGAAGGCCGTTCGGATAGCACCTTGATGACCGCTTAGTCCCCCAAAAAATCCACTTATAAATCCGCCGGCTACCAGATATTTTTTATGGAAGGATAGCGTAGAAAATTTAGGAATTAATTCGATAATGGAGAAAGCGATGATTAAAAAACCGATTATTATTCCACCGGATGAAATTTGATATACTTTGTTTGCTAAAACATATTCGAAAATTGCGCCATTGCCAGAAAAGTTTTTTAAAATGTAAGCTCCTAAAAAAGCAGCGAGACCGGAGGGAATACCGAATGTAAATACCAGTTTCCAATTAATATTTTTGGAAACTAAGCCCAGTTTAAAAATATTATTGAGCAAGTGAACGGCGGCTGTAAGTGCAACTGCAATTTCGATGGGATAATAAATGGCGAAAACAGGAAGTAAGATGGTACCTAAGCCAAAACCAGAAAAAAAAGTAAGAAATGAAGCGATAAGGGATGTTGAGGCTAATAAAACAAAATCCATTTTATGATGAGTGATATTCTATTAAACCTTCGAGCGGAGATTTAATAACGTTTCCGATTTTATAACCGTATTTTTCGGCCACCTCTTTAAAAACATCTTTATAAACAAAACCAATGGAGCCTACCGTGTTTACTTTATGTTCTTTACTCTTGGTGTATTTACTGATTTGATGTTCGAAAAAGCTATTAAAACATCTTACCAGTAAATTATGAATATAAGGGTGTAAAATGTGTTTAAAAGCAAAATGACTGATGTTGGCTAAATAACGGCTGGGCATGGTGCCTTTATAAACGTGATTTAAAATTTCTTCACGCTCATATCCCTCCGCTTCAAAAGCTACCGATAATTCGAGTGGAATTTTTCCTTCGAAATAATCTTGTACAAAATACTTTCCTATTTGCGCTCCGCTTCCGTAATCGCCCCACAGATAACCAACAGAAGGAACATTTTCAATAATGTGTTTACCGTTAAACAGACAACTATTGCTACCAGTTCCTAATATGCAGGCTATTCCTTTTTCCTTTTTACAAAGTGCGCGTGCTGCGGCTAACAAATCGTGTGAAACATTAATTTTTTTGAGATTTAAGGTAATGGATAAACAATCTTCAATCAACAAACAATTTTCGAGTGTAGAGCAACCCGCACCGTAGTAATGCAATACATCAACCCTTGCAATAAACTCCTGTAAATAGGGTTTTAAATTACTCAGTAATTCAAGGCAAATTTGTTCCTTCGTTTGAAAATAAGGATTAAACCCCATGGTTTTAATTTGCTTTACTACATTTGAACCGTTGAGCAAAATCCAATCTGTTTTTGTTGATCCGCTATCGGCAATTAAGGTATACATGATTGCGTGTGTGTGTGTAATGAAATCCTAAAATAAAAAAACCGTTTTCTTTTGAAGAAAACGGTTTTTGATTGTTATCAAAATTAATTAACCGTTGTTTTCTTCAGTTGGAGTTGCGTTATCTTCAGCTGCTGCCGTATTTTCGGTACTTTGAACACTAGCCTTAGCAGCTATTTTTGCGGCTTTAGCTTCTTTCTTTGCAGTTTCGGCTTTTAACTTATCACTTGCTTTTTTAGTAGCGGCGCTGCTTAAATTATCTTTCTTACCTGTGATTTTTGAATCTTTCTCACTCAACCATTTAGCAAATTTTTCTTCCGCCTGAGCTTCAGTAAATGCGCCTTTTTTAACGCCACCCAATAAGTGTTTTTTCATCATTACCCCTTTGTAAGCAAGTATTGCTCTGCAAGTGTCAGTAGGCTGAGCACCTTTCATAATCCAATTCAAAGTTGAATCGAAATTAATATCAATAGTTGCAGGGTTTGTGTTTGGGTTATACACCCCTAGTTTCTCTATGAATTTTCCATCACGCGGTGCACGACCGTCGGAAACTACTACGTGAAAGAAGGCTGCATCCTTCTTACCGAATCTTTGTAGTCTAATCTTTACTGCCATTTTATTGTTTTTAAAATTGAGGCGCAAATATACTAAATATCTCGTTTTCAACAAAAAAAAGGCTATAAACCCACTAAAATTTTGACCGATTTGTGGAAAAAGTATACCTTTGTTCAACTAAACCTCGGTATATGCAAGTTAAAGAACGCGGTATCATTCTGATTCCCATAGATTTCACCAAACAATCCTTATTAGCTGTAAAGCAATCTTATAATTTGGCCAAATACACACACTCCAAACTTGTGCTTTTGCATGTGTATGAAAAAACAGGAGAAGAGAGTTACGAAGCGCTGAATACGTTAACCAAACAAACCGAAAAAGAAAGCGGTGTGCCTACCGAGTTTATGAATGTTAAGGGTGATATTTATGAAGAAGTTGATCGGGTTGCAGAAGAAATAAAAGCTACATTAATTATAGCCGGACTTGAAAGTCATATGCGTTTCAGAAACATCATTGGTTCTAGTGCTAGCAAACTAATTAGAAAAGCTCCTTGTCCGGTTATCACCATTCGTGGAAATGAACATCGTGATGGTATTGAAAATATTCTACTTCCATTAGATTTGAGTGATGAAACGCGCGAAAAAACAGATGCGGCCATTCAATTTGCGCAGTATTTTGGAGCAAGCGTTCGTATTTTAGGTGTATTTGATCCTAAAGATGCGGCCTATGAAAACAAATTACTATCCTACTGTCATCAGGTTAAACAGTTTATAAAAGCCAAGGGAATTTCTTGTACCAATAAAACAATTCCCGCCGACCATGTTGCAGAAACCGTTGTAGAGTATGCCAATAAAATTGAGGCGGATTTGATTATGATCATGAATAAACCGCATTTGGGATTAACCGATTTATTTGGCGGAACCGATACCCAAAAAATTGTGGATATCAGTAATATTCCGGTAATGACTATACAGCCTATCAAACGTGAAAGTGTAACACACTTTGGCACCGGATTGTAAAACCCGCTAAAAAATAATGTCATTTATTCATAGCTATTACGGAAAAACGGAACAAGTTTTCTGTAAGCTGACCTTTTCCAAGTTTTTGGGCTTCTTATTTCTTCTTTCTTTCAGTTGTTTAAGCGCACAAACTAAAAAAACAATTTACGTTGTAGATTCACTGACAAGAGAATCTATAGAATATGCAGTAATTACTTCAAATGACAACCGATTAAAAGTAGTAAGTACTAAAAACGGAGAGGCAATACTGATTCCCGACAAAAACACTTCCTATTTTAAAGTGTATAAAATGGGTTATAGCAGTAAAATCATACAAGTGAATACATTTAACCAGATTGACACCTTGTTATTAAGCAAAAAATACCTTTCTCTAAATGAAGTATCTATTACGATTAAAAGATTTGATACGATAGTAAGAAATAAAAAGTTTTATGTGAATGATTATCGATTATTACCGAACGGAAATTTTATTTTATTAACTTCTAAAATTAACACCAAGGGTTTTGAAGTAGTTTTGTATAGCAAAAAAACAGGTATTTTACAGCGTAATAATTTTAGTGAAGAAAAAGAAGAAGAATTGTTTCAAGATTGTTTTAGTAATTTTCACTTAATAACCAATTCTTATTCCCGCCAGCTTTTTTTTAACACCGATACCAGTTTTGAATTTTTACCGGCTTATAATAGAAGTAAATTTGACAGCACTTTGGCTAAATGCAAATTAAAATTAAAGGATGGAATTATTGCAGAAACTGATAATAAACCTAAAGTTATTATAAGACAAAATTTTAATTCTACGGTTAATCAACCCTATCATTGTTATTATAAAGTAAGTAATAATAATGCCAGCGTTTTTTATTTGAGCCAATACAATAAAGAATTAATGGAAATGTATTTAAATCAGGAAAAAGATGCCGCTATACTTAGAGCGAATGGCAAGTCAACTGAAGCGATAGAATCTGATCATGATTTATTTTACAGAAGTGTGGCTAAAAAGATTTATAATCCTGTTTTTTCTCGAAATGATACGGTTGTAATTTTCGACTTTCAAGAGAATGAAATTGTACTTCTTAATGCTTCCGGTACAATACTTCAAAAAAATAAAATAGATGCAAATGCTTACTCGTCTTTCCGGAATTTTGAAGTCTTATATGATGAAACGCTTCATTATTTTTACATCTATTCGAAAGAATTTGATAAAAGAACAATAAATAGAATTAATATATTAACCGGAAAAGCTTCTAAAAAAATTAAAATCGAAAAAACGTTTGCGTTTAAGTTGTTTGTTAATAATAATAGTATTTATTACCTCGTAAAAGAGAAAGAGTGGGACGACACTTATTACCTGTACGAGCAAAAAATTTAAAATAAGCTGGTTTTGGCAAAGACTATAATGTGTGTTTACTCAATCTATTCCATCAAACACCTTAAACCGGGCTTATTAATTTTAATCGTTTAATTGAGCTAATAATTTGATGAATCTTTGATTTTTTAAGATGTTTAAAATCTAAAAAATCTTTAGATGCAAAACGTTTCCCTCGTTAAAATCTAAGTTTAAATAAGTATTAGTTTTTTAATTATAAAAGGATTATATATTCGTGTAACACTTTTTAATTATTATGTTAATCAGAAGAATTGAGAAAAAAGATAATTTAATTCTTTCTGATTTAATCAAATCCGTTTTCAGAGAATTCAATATTGCCATGCCGGGCACCGTTTATTACGACCCTAGCACCGATTTATTATTTGAGCATTTTCAAAACAAAAAGGCAATACTATTAATTGCAGAAGAACATCATGAGATAGTTGGTGCATGTGGCATTTACCCTACTGATGGACTTGAAGCAGATTGCGCCGAGTTAGTTAAATTTTACCTATCACCGCAAGGAAGAAATAAAGGAATAGGAAAACGGCTTTTGCAAGCATGTTTAAAATGGTCGAAAGAAAACGGCTATAATAAAATTTATTTGGAGTGTTTTCCTGAATTAGAAACGGCCATTGAAATTTACAAAAAATACGGTTGGAAAAGCCTGGATAAACCGCTGGGTAATTCCGGACATCATGCCTGTTCAGTATGGATGATAAAGGAGCTTGATTAAAAAGGTTTTCTACTTTTACCTGTTCATATCATTTAAACTATTTTCTCTTTTCCGTAAACAATTGAGTTACCTTAAATCAAAATTAGCGGTTATGAAGAAATGTATTTTTTTTACCCTGTGTATATTAATTTTGTTTAGTACACATTCAACACAAGCGCAAAAGGATAATAAACAAAAATCTGCCTCTTCCGGTGGTTCTTGTTTTGCCGGTAATAATAGTGTTATTAATTTAGGAGTCGGTTTTTTTAGTTCGGTTACCTACCGCTACGGGAAAAATGGTTCTTATAAATACACACAAACACCGGCCTTAAGCTTAAGCTATGAATATGGCTTGCCTGAAAAAATTGGTCCTGGCCATGTTGGCGTTGGCGCATATTTTGGATACAGAGCTGCCACTTATCGTTTTGATGATTTTTATTATTTGAATAACAGATACTATTACGAACATAAATGGACGTATTCTTATTGGGCTATACGCGGAGTTTATCATTTAGATGATTTAATGAATGACAAGGCTGAATTATACTTTGGAACAACCCTTGGAATTCGTTACACCAAGTATAAATTTAATCCGAATAGTAACGATCCTTTTTTATATAATTATGAATTAAGAGAAAGTGCAGTTAGACCAAACATTTCGCTTTTTGCAGGAGGCAGGTACTATTTTACTGAAAATATCGGCGCATTTTTAGAAATAGGATATGGTATTACCTGGTTAACCGGAGGCTTAGCCTTAAAGTTTTAAACTAATATCTCATCAAAGCTTGTACAGATATACTGAATCATTTCTTCACTTAACATGGGAGTAACTCCAATCCAGAATGTGTCCGTAACAATTACCTCCGTATTTTTAAGATCACCTACCACTCTGTAATTATAATTTTTAAAATAAGGCTGTTTTCTTAAATCTCCGGCAAACAACAATCGTGTGCCGATTTTCTTTTCGGTTAATTTCTCTACCAATTCATTTCTGGTAATACCCGCATCCTTTTTAACTGTTATAAGAAACCCGAACCAGGAAGGATCAGCATTTTTAGTAGCTTCCGGTAATATAATTTTAGAAGAATGCTTACTTAATCCCTTTTTTAATAAATCAAAATTTCGTTTGCGAATACTCACAAATTCATCCAACTTATCCAATTGTGCCAAGCCTAATGCAGCTTGCATATCTGTAATCTTCAAATTAAAACCCTGGCGTGAATAGATGTATTTATGATCGTAACCCATTGGTAAATCTCCTAACTGCTGGCAAAAACGTAAGCCGCAGGTGTTATCTTTTCCCGGCTCACACCAACAATCTCTTCCCCAATCCCTAAAAGATTCCATTATTTTTTTGAACTTGGCATTTGAAGTGAAAACGGCCCCGCCCTCTCCCATAGTTATATGATGAGCCGGATAAAAACTGAGTGTTGCTATATCCCCAAAAGTCCCAACATGTTTGCCATTGTATTTTGCACCTAATGCATCACAACAGTCCTCCATCAGCCATAAATTATGCTTCTTGCAAAACTCAGTTATTACATCCAGATTAAAAACATTACCCATGGTGTGTGCAATCACAACTGCCTTGGTTTTTGGACTTAAAGCTTTTTCCAAATGCGTAATATCCATTTCATATTCCGGAATAGTAACATCTAAAAAAACCGGTATTGCACCATATTGTAAAATAGGATTTACCGTGGTTGGAAAAGATGCAGCAACGGTTATTACTTCATCACCCGGCTTTATAGCCTCATCGCCTAACTCTTTAGCTGTTAAAGTAGAAAACGCCACTAAATTAGCAGATGAACCACTGTTAACCGTTATACACGATTTTACGTTTATGTACTTAGCTAATCTTTTTTCGAATTCAGTATTGAATCTACCTGTAGTAAACCAAGCATCCAAAGCGGAATCCGTAATGTATTGCAATTCCTTATGATCAAAAACTTTACCACTAACCGGCACATTGGATTCACCCGGAACAAATTTTTTCGCTTTAAAAGCTTCATCGTGGTATTCTTTTACCAGATCGTGAATTTTGGATTTAATATCTTCTAATTTTGACATAGTTCAAGAATTGCAATATTTTGAAATTTGTTCTACTCTTGCTTTATAAATGTTATTTCCTCCCTGCATATCGGTTAAATAACCAGTTGTGGTCATTTGAATGGTTTGTTCAAAATTCAATTTTGGTTTCCAGCCTAAAACATTCACCGCTTTGGTAATATCTAACTTTAATAATCCGGCTTCATGTAATTTTTCGGTTTGCAGAGGTGATTTAATTTCAATACCCGGTATATTTTTCTTCACCTGATCAACAACATCGCCAACCGTGTAATTTTCATAGGCGGCCGGACCAAAATTCCATCCACCTGAATATTTTTTGCCCCCATTAAATAATTTTTCACCTAAAAGCAAATAACCCGAAAGCGGCTCCAGTACATGCTGCCATGGGCGCACCGAATTAGGATTTCTGATTTCGGTTGCTGTTTTATTTTTACAAGCTCGCATGATATCGGGTAAAATTCTATTTTCGGCCCAGTCTCCCCCACCTATTACGTTACCCGCTCTGCCGCTGGCAATATGACAAGTTCCTTCTTTGCTAAAAAAAGATTTTAAATACGAATGTGTAATTAATTCAGAGCAACCTTTACTGGCGCTATATGGATCATCTCCTCCCATAGGATCATTTTCCCGATAACCCCAAACCCATTCGTTATTCTGATAACTCTTATCGGTTGTTACATTAACAGCTACTTTCACCGAGGGGCAGTTACGAACGGCTTCAAAAAAGTTTACGGTACCCATCAAATTAGTTTCGAAATTATAATGTGGATTTGTATAGCTATCGATTACTAAAGGCTGAGCTGCCAGATGAAAAGCAAAATCGGGTTTTACCGTATTGAAAAAATCGGCGAGTTTGTTTTTATCTCTCACATCAGCATCAATGTGTTTTATTTTATTCTTTAAACCGGTTGTTACAAAATTATCTGCTTCACTTAAAGGAGGCAAGGAATAACCGTACACTTCAGCTCCCAATTCCAATAGCCAAATACACATCCATGAACCTTTAAATCCACTATCGCCGGTTAAAAGAACTTTTTTACCCTTATAAACATTATTGAATAAATCGATACTCATCATTTCCAAATTTGCCAATCCGCTTTTCCGCTTTGCCACAATTCTTCCAATTCAATTTTATCACGTAATGCATCCATGCATTTCCAAAATCCATTGTGTTTGAAAGCTGTTAATTGTTTATCATTTGCAATTTCCACCAATGGTTTTTTCTCCCATTGAATATCATCCATATTCCCTTCCAGGTATTTAAAAATTCCGGGTTCCATCACAAAAAAACCTCCATTAATCCACATACCATCTCCAATGGGTTTTTCCTGAAATGAACTCACATTTCCTGTTGCATCCATGTTTAAATTACCAAATCTTCCCGGAAGTTGAATTGAGGTAAGTGTGGCCAATTTGCCTGATTTTTTATGAAATTCAACCAAAGCCTTGATATCTACATTAGACACCCCATCTCCATAGGTTAACATAAAAGGTTCGTTGTTTAAATAAGATTGAATTCGTTTAATTCGTCCTGCTGTATTTGTATTCACTCCGGTATCCACTAAAGTTACTTTCCAGTTTTCAGAACCCGAATTATGAACAGTCATTTTATTATTTGCCAAATCAAAAGTTACATCGGTTTGATGTAAAAAA
This sequence comes from Sphingobacteriaceae bacterium, assembly GCA_016715905.1. Taxonomy (NCBI): domain Bacteria; kingdom Pseudomonadati; phylum Bacteroidota; class Sphingobacteriia; order Sphingobacteriales; family Sphingobacteriaceae; species Sphingobacteriaceae bacterium. The sequence goes on from JADJXI010000004.1 coordinate 808,779, forward strand.
TAATTCGCAAAATATTCTTTAATCACATAGGCTTTGTATCCGCAACAAATAACAAATTCATTGTAACCGTAATGACTGTATAACTTCATGATGTGCCATAAGATGGGCTTACCCCCAATTTCTATCATGGGTTTAGGACGTAAATCAGTTTCTTCTGACAAACGTGTGCCTAATCCTCCTGCTAATATTACTACTTTCATATAAATATCATTAATCAAAATTAATTCTTTCTCTTTCTATCACCAATGGTCTTTTGCGTATATGAGTATGTATTGCTCCAATGTATTCACCAATTACGCCAATAAAAAACAGCTGAACAGATGAGAAGAAAAATACGCCAATTACAATAGGTGCCATGCCCACTTCAAAATCATACCAGTAAACTAATTTGTAAATAAAATAACCTAAGGCAACTAAAAAACTTAGAATAGAGGAGAAAAAACCGATAAATGCCGATAAACGCAAGGGCATTTTGGAATGACTGGTAAATCCTAACATAGCGAGATCATATAATCTGAAAAAGTTAGCATTTGATTTCCCTACGGTTCTTTTTGGCTGCTCATACGGAATTTCATATCTCCTGAAACCAAACTCAGAAACCAATCCTCTGAAATAAGGATATGGGTCTTCTAATTCACGAATCACGCTAATAAATTTCTGATCATACAAACCAAACCCGGTAAAATTCTGAATAGTTGGTGTACCATCAGACACTTTAGAGAGTAAGCGATAAAACATTTTTCTTAATCCGAAGATAATGAAGTTCTCCTTGCTTTGTTTTTTAATACCAATTACCAACCTAAATCCTTCTTCCCATTTGGCTAAAAATTGTGGTATCAAACTTGGAGGATCCTGGAAATCTGAACTCATAAAAATCACAGCATCGCCTTTACATTGCACTAAACCATGAAAATGCGATTTAATCCAACCAAAGTTAGCCTCATTCAATATAACTTTTACGTGCTTATATTTTGCAGCCTGCTCTCGTAAAACTTCCTGCGTATTATCTGTGCTGTTATTATCGATAATAACATGCTCAAAAGTGTATTGCGGTAATTGTTTAAAAACATCATTTAGTGTTTCAACCATACGACCCATGTTGCCCTCTTCATTATAACATGGAGTTAATACGGAAATGTGTTTTTTAGTACTCATCTATTCTACCTACCAATTAATTATTCAAATATTATAAAAGATGTGGACGGACTGTTAGGGTCTCGTTGTATTCGATAATTTCTGGTACCCAACACTTCTCTAAAAGCAATTGTTTCACCCGGAAAGTCATGAAAATTCAACTCATCAAAACCAATCACCGCACCTTTGGTGAGATAAGGCAAAATGGCTTGTAAGCATTCTTTGGTAGGTTCATAAATATCAAAATCAAAATACGCGAATGCGATAATAGTTTCAGGATTATCTTTTAAATATTTTTTTATTGTTTTAGTAGCATCTCCTTTAACAAGTTCGAACTTTTTCATGTGCGGAATTGGAGATTCTCCTTGATGAAAATCCAAAATCCCTTCTAAATAATCTTCGTAATTTTTTGAAGTAGAGTAAGCGCCTTTTTTAATTATACTATGCTTTCCGTCTTTTTCATCAACACTTGGAAAACCTTCCCAGGTGTCAAATCCTATAATTTTTCTATTGTAGTTATAAGGCTCATACATTCCTCTGAACGTGTGCAATAAAGCCAAGTTTTGACCCCAATGCACCCCAAACTCCATAACAACACCATGCAAATTAATAATTCGCTTATACAAATCATGCATGAAAAGCATACGAGAAAAATTCTGCCTTCTCAAAAACAATCCCAGGTTGTTTAAAATCTGTTCTTTAGGTATTGGCGTATTTTGCAAATCTTCCACCAATTTCATGCGGGCTTCGTGCTCCTTACTAGTTGAACCACTAATGATGGTTGAATTACCCGATTTTATTAAACTATTTTTACTCATAAACTATTCAGTTACTTGTTTTTAATCTTCCACAATATCATTTTGTGAATAGCCCTAAAATTAAGTTAAATTACTTGAATTTTAAAAAATATATTTGGCTTAATTTAGTGGCTTATCGCTATCTTTACTCCTTACGAAAAAAATTGATTTTGAACGCTATAATTGCAAAGGATATTCAATCTATTATTCAGGATTTTAAACATTGGAAGCGGTTTGCGAATAAAACCGTACTCATATCAGGTGCCAATGGATTTTTACCTGCATACCTGGTTGAAGCGCTTATGGCCTTAGACAAAAATTATAACACCAAAGTGATTGCCTTGGTGAGAAATCGAGCCAAAGCGGAGCAACGTTTTTCTCATTTATTAAATAACTCACAATTTCAATTGCTGATTCAGGATGTGAGTAAACCTTTTCAGATTTCTGAACCTATTGATTTTATCGTTCATGCGGCCTCTCAAGCCAGCCCCAAATATTACGGCACCGATCCCGTGGGTACTTTAAGTGCAAATTTACAAGGCACATTAAATTTGATTGAATTAGCCAAGGAGAAAAAATGCGAATCTTTTTTATTTTTTAGTTCAGGCGAAGTTTACGGTGAAGTGAAAAATGAAGATATTCCAATCCAAGAAGATACTTTTGGTTATTTAAATCCGGTCAAAGTGCGTTCTTGCTACGGTGAAAGTAAACGTATGGGTGAAAATATTTGTGTGAGCTACCATGCTCAATACGGAGTGCCCGCTAAAATAGTTCGGCCCTTTCATACCTATGGGCCTGGCATGATGTTGGATGACGGACGCGTTTTTGCAGATTTTGTGGCTCATGTGGTTCGTAAAGAAAATATTGTTTTACACAGTGACGGAAGCGCTATACGTCCGTTTTGTTATTTAAGCGATGCCACTCTGGCTTTTTTATTGATTTTAACGGAAGGTGTTAACGGAGAAGCTTATAATATGGGCAATCCAAATGAAGAACACAGCGTTTTAAACCTAGCTAATATCATTACAGGAATTTATCCTGAATTGGGATTAAAAGTTGAGTTAAAAATTAAAGCCGCTGATAATTCCTATTTGAAAAGTCCTATTGTGAGAAACTCTCCCAATATCGACAAAATTCAAAAATTAGGCTGGACACCAAAAGTTGGCGTAAAAGAAGGCTTTAAAAGAACTATTGATAGTTTTTTGGTGACAGAAAAAACAAAAACATAAATAAAATTTAATTGTTATTTTTAGACATATGAAATGTTTGATTTTATGCGGCGGAAGAGGTGTAGTAGACCCTATTACACGCAACCGTATTCCCAAGTCGTTAATGAAAGTGGGCAACCGCCCTTTAGTATGGCACGTGATGAAGTTGTATAGCAGCTATGGCATTAATGATTTTGTGCTGGCCTTAGGCCAAGGCGGAGAAGAAATAAAATCATATTTCATGAACAGCTTTGAATTATTGCACGATATTGAAGTTAATATAGCCGATAACAACGTGAGTTCTTTAAATAAAATTCCGGAAGAGAATTGGACCGTAAAACTAATTGATACCGGAACTTCAGCTTCTACCGGTGCCCGAATTGCAAGATGCGAGCGATATTTAAAACACGAAACTTTTTTTGTAACTTATTCTGATGTACTTGCTGACGTGAATTTAAATCAGTTGTTAGAAACCCATAATAAAAGTAAAAAACTATTTACCGTTACAGGCGTAAATCCACCCTCCCGATTCGGTACTTTTAAAATGCATGCAAATGAATTGAATTACGATGCACAGGCAAAACTGGAAATGAATATGTCGCGTATCAATGGCGGTTTTATGGTGGCCGGTGAAGGAATTTTCGAAAAGCTATCACCTATTAGCGAATGTAATTTAGAAACAGAGGTATTTAATGCGCTTATTACAGAAAAACAAATTGGCTTGTATCAACATGATGGATTTTGGCAGAATGTAGATACTGAGCGTGACATAGAATATTTACAAAGTTTATACGATATGAACAAACGTCCCTGGTTGGGAATTAATTAAAACAAATTATGAAAAAAGCAGTTATTGTAGTTGGACCCGCGGTTGAAGACACCGAATTTGCCTATCCTTTTTATCGCTTACAGGAGGAAGGTTTTGTGGTGGATACCGCATCCAACGGAGGAATTGATATCATTGCCAAACACGGCTTACCCATTAAGGTAAACAACGATATAAAAAAAATTAAAGCTAGTGATTACGATTTACTAGTGGTGCCCGGAGGATTAGAATCGCCCGATCGTTTAAGACAAATACCCGAAATGTTAAGTTTTATTCAAGAAATGAATAAAGCAGGTAAAGTGATTTCATCGGTATGCCACGGACCGTGGGTTTTAATTTCAGCCGGAATTGTGAAAGGAAAAAACATGACCTGTTATGCCGGTTGCAAAGATGATTTAATTAATGCCGGAGCAAATTACAAAGATGTATCTGTAGTATCTGATGGAAATATTGTAACGGCCCCTCATTTCAGAGACAATGCTGCCTGGATGAAAGAAACTGTTAAAGTATACAACTCGCTTAACCCATAAAATGATTTACAAAGTATATCCTTCACTCAATGATTTTGAAAATCTTTCGCGATTGAAAGTTGAGTCCTCTGATTTTGCCAATAATTTCGATTACCGAAACATAGTGGTGAACAAACCTTGGGGTTATGAATATTTGTGGTTTCAAAATGAAAAAGTAGCCATTTGGTTTTTAAGGGTTACCAAAGGTCAGGCCACTTCATTGCACTGTCATGCTAAAAAAAGAACTTCATTGATTGTTTTAGACGGAGAAGTACAGTGCACCACTATTGACGATAAGTATAAATTAAAAACATTAGAGGCCGTGGTACTTGAACCTTGCGTTTTTCATTCATCTATGGCTATAGCAGAAGAAGGCGCCTTTATTATGGAAATTGAAACTCCTCCCATGAAAGGAGATTTAGTTCGTATGCATGATGCATATGGACGTCAAAATTCCGGTTATGAAAAAACGAATGAATATTCAAAAGATTTCAGTAAGTATGAATTTCATCCTTTTGAAGAAAAAGATTATAAAGGATGGGATTTTAGAAACGTAAAGATACAGCTAACCAACACAAAACCGGTAGCTACAGAAAATACTTTGTTAATAGTTCCTATTACAGGAACCATAAAAACAAAAAATAGAAAAATTATAGATACCGGAGAGGCCTTGCCTTTTAATCAAAAAGTATTTGAAGGAGATGAAATCACCAACAACGAATTTCAATTTCTTGTTTTTACAAAAAATAAATAAATTATTAATCCTTCTTTCTAATGAAAGTATCCGACTATATTGCCCAGTTATTTGTTGATCACAACATAAAACATGTTTTTTCAATTTCAGGTGCAGGAAATGTTCACTTGCTTAAATCTATTGCAGAACATAAAGATTTAGTTCCTGTTCATCCTCATCAGGAACAAGGTGGTGCGTTGGCCTGTTTGGCTTACAAGCGTATTTGCAATCGCTTAGGTGTAATGATTACAACTTCAGGCGGCGCAGCAACCAATGCCATTACCGGCGCTTTAGATGCCTGGGCAGATTCTATACCACTCTTAATTATTACCGGTCAAGAAAAATCCCAATTCGTGAATGAGCATCAAAAGCTTAGAATGTGGGGCGTACAAGGATTCGATATTGTGAAAACTGTAGAAAACATCACAAAATATGCCGTGTATGTTTCCGACCCAAATAAAATAAGATATGAATTTGAAAAAGCCATTTACTTGGCTGAAAACGGCAGGCCGGGTCCGGTTTGGATAGACATTCCTACAGATCTACAAGCCGCAACAATCGATCCTGCCAAACAGGTTGGATTTGTTCCTGAAAAGAAAAGTATAACACCAAGTTCACTTGAAAAAATAAAAAATATACAAGTACTTTTAAAATCTGCTAAACGACCACTTTTTATATTTGGTAACGGTGTACGGCTTTCCGGGGGCGTTGATTTGCTGCAAAAAACAGTTGATAAATTTCATTGTCCGTTTTTATTAGCCTGGAATGGTATTGATCTAATTTCTTCCCTGCATCCACTTAATTTTGGGCGAGCAGGAACTTACGGACAACGTGCAGCCAATTTTATTGTTCAAAATGCAGATTTAATTATAACCGTTGGAACGCGAATGGCTATTCCGCAAGTTGGCTACGACTTGAAAGAATTTGCCCGTGAAGCTAAAAAAATAATTGTGGATATTGACCCTACGGAATTAGATAAATTCTCGAAGGATAATTCTTTTACCGGTATTGAAGCCGATGCTAAAGAATTTCTTCAGCTTATTTTAGCAGATACCACGGCACCTTCTTCTGAGCAAATAAAAGAATGGGTGAACTATTGCAATCAACTCCGAAAAAAATATCCCTTTGTTGAACCACAGGGAATGCACAAAGAGCAGGACGGGAAATTAAATTCATATTCTTTTGTAGAAGAATTGAACAAACATTTTAGTGAAGACGAAATTATTGTAACCGACATGGGCACTGCACTTACTTGCACACACCAAAGTATTGTATTACAAGGAAAACAACGCGTTGTAACTTCAACCGGACTAGGTGAAATGGGTTTCGGATTACCGGGTGCAATGGGTGCTTCATTAGCAGCAGATAAAAAAAGAGTTATTCTCCTAAACGGTGATGGATCTATGATGATGAATTTACAGGAAATGCAAACCATTGTTCATCATAAATTACCCATAAAACTTTTTGTTTACATAAATGATGGTTATTTAACTATTAAGCACACGCAAAATAATTTATTCGGGAAAAACTTTGCCGGTTCGGGCGAATCTTCCGGTGTTACCTGTCCGGATTTTGCAAAAATCGGTGAGGCATTCGGATTTAAAACTTTTAAAATAAATTCTTTACAAGAAGCCAAAACAACAATACCGAAAGTATTAAACGAAGAAGGACCGGTGTTATGCGAAGTATTTATACATGCCATGCAATTACTGGCGCCCAAAACTTCATTCAATATTAACCCCGATGGCACTTTAGTTTCGCCTCCTTTAGAAGATCTTTCTCCATTTTTACCAAGAGAAGAATTTAAAAAAGACATGCTTATTGAACCACATCCTAAATCATTGCAAATAAAAAATTAACATGGATAAAAATCAATGGATAAATTCCAAAAAAGCTTTACTTGGACCATTTGTTAGAATTACCAAACCGGAAATAGTAGAAATGTTAGCCATGGCCGGATTTGACTTTGGCGTAGTAGATTTGGAACATGGAGGAGCGGCTAATATGCATGAAATGTATCCGTTAATTTTAGCTGCTGAAAACAAAGGCATAAAACTATTAGCGCGTACGCCGGGGTTAAATGAAATGTATATCAAGTGGCTTTTAGATTTAGGCATAGGAGGATTACAAATTCCGCACATTAAAACTAAACAAGATGCAGAAAAAGCCATTGAATACTCAAAATTTAAACCCGTTGGCGAAAGAGGATTATGCAGATTTGTGAGAGCAGCCGAGTTTTCTAATATTCCAAAAGAAGAATATATCAAAAATGCCAATGATAAGTCGATAATCATTTTACAAATTGAGGGAACAGAAGGCGCAAAAAATATTGAAGAAATTGCCTCTGTAGAAGGAGTAGATATCATTTTTGTGGGTCCGTATGATTTAAGTCAATCCATGGGATTAACCGGACAGATATGGCATCCGGATGTAGCCAAAGAAATTACACGCATTATCGAAATATGTAAAGGTAAAGGCGTTGCTACCGGAATTTTTACCGACACTCCGGAAGGGGTTAAACATTGGAGTGATTTAGGCGTAAAATACATTAACTACCGAATTGATACGGAAATGTTTTTTGATTTTGCTAAAAAAAGTAAAGCTGAAGTAAATAAATTTCTAATTTAATCACCATGCAGGAAATTTTCATAAATCACCTCAAAATGAAAAATTGGGCAGCCCGATTATTTGTGCAATCCGGACTTAGCGAAAAACACGCAAATACTATTGCTGCCGCATTAACCGAAACCTCTTTGTTTGGAATTGATTCGCATGGGGTAGCACGCATTACTCACTATTTGGGTAGATTAGAAAACGGTACAATAGAAAAAAATCCAAAGTTATTATACACAAAAACGGCGGCAGCCACCGGACAGTTAGATGGGGGAGACGGACATGGAATTGTTATCATGACCGAGGCCACGGATAAGGCTATACAACTTGCTCAAGAAAACGGAACCGGTGTGGTAGGCGTACACAATTCATCACATTGCGGTGCCATAGGATTATACACCCGTCAAATAGCACGCGCAGGAATGGTTGGCTTTGCCTTTACACATGCTGATGCACTAGTTGTGCCACATGGAGGAAATAAACCTTTTTTCGGAACTAACCCTATTTCTATTTCTTTTCCAACAGAAAACAATGAAGAACCTGTTTGCATCGATATGGCCACAAGTATAGTTCCCTGGAATTACATGATGAATGCCAAACGTGAAAAATCAAAAGTACCCTTTGGTTTAGGAGTAGATAAAAACGGAAAAGATTCGGATGATTCAGCCAATATTGTTGCTGTTAAACCCATGGCCGAACATAAAGGATATGCACTAGCTTTTTTGATTGATTTATTATGCGGTCCATTAAACGGAATGAATTTTGGACCAAACATGACTTCCATGTATCAGGATTTAGATAAAAAAAGAAAATTAGGCTCATTAGTGTTTGCCATTGACCCTGCCCGATTTGGCGGAAGAGATAACTTCAGAGCAGCGGCCACAGCCATGATTAATCAAGTGAAGACACACGGAGAAGAAGTTTTATTTCCGGGACAACCCGAATATTTGAATAAGGCAGTGCGCATGAAAAGTGGAATTCCGATTACTCAGAGCATATTAGATGATTTTAACGCCTGGGCTAAAAAACTTAATGTAGACCCCATAGCATGATAGAAGCAGTAATTTTTGATTTTGACGGTGTAATTGGAGATACCATGAAAGACAATTGCTTGGCTTGGCAAAATGCATTTGCTCATTACGGTTTTGAAATGAATGAAACCGAATACTACAGATTGGAAGGAATGGGACGGTATCAAATTGCCGAGCATTTTATTACAAATTATAATCTAAATCCTGAAATAAAAAAAGAGGTAGCAGCATTAAAGGAAGAAAACTACAAAAAAAACAATCGGTTTAAAATTTACGACCATGTATTCGAAATATTTGAATATTTAAAGTCCAAAAATATTTTAACAGCCATAGTAACCGGCGCATCCAGAGAAAGAATTAGCGAACATTTAGATAAAAAAATCGCTTCACAAATAAATGCATTAATTACTGCAGATGACGTTACAAATACTAAACCAAACCCTGAACCTTATTTAAAAGCTATACAAAAATTAAATAAACCGGCTGATAAATGCTTGGTTATTGAAAACGCAATACTTGGCTTAGAATCTGCAATAAAAGCAGGCTGCAAGGCCTATGCGCTTGAAACCACTTTAAGCAAAGAAGATCTTAATCAGGCTGAACAAGTTTTTGCCAATCATAAAGAATTATTAACTAAGTTTGAAAGTCAATTTTAAAATTTTTCTATTTTTTATATGAACATTAAAGACATAAAAAAACAATTTGCAGATAACAAAATCACCAAACAGGAATTTGTTTTGAAAATGCATGAATTTCACAAAGTACTTTTTGATTTTTCTACTAACCTAATGGGTACTGAAATAGCTAAAATAGAAATTGAAGATGAGCATGTTATTTTTACCTCAAGAAAAACAGATTTTCACCCGGGAGGCGTAAAATTTTATGTAGATGTAATTGACCCAAGGGTAACTCCAGTTGATACCTTTAATTTTGGTGTTTATGAAAAAGAAGACTCTGAAATGTTGTATCAATTAGTTAACAACGGAGATACCATTTTTGATGTGGGTGCAAACATTGGTTGGTATTCTAATCACCTGGCTAAAAAATTACCGACGTCAAAAATTTATGCTTTTGAACCTATTCCGGAAACGCACGCCCGAGTGAAAAACAACATTGCGCTTAATCAGTCAAATAACGTAACGCTCAATAATTTTGCGTTTTCTGATAAAATTCAAACGCTTACATTTTATTACAGTCCAACTATTACCGGCGCTTCATCATCGGCCAATATAACCGAAAATGAAAACATGCAAAAATTGGAATGCAAAGCCAATACAATTGATAATTTTGTGCAAGAAAATAAAATTGACAAAATTGATTTTATAAAATGTGATGTAGAAGGTGCGGAATTTATGGTATATCAGGGAGGAGCAGATTCTATACAAAAATTTAAACCGATTGTATTTACAGAAATGCTTCGCAAATGGGCAGCAAAATTTGGATACCACCCCAATGATATTATTGATTTTTTCGGGAAGTTCGGTTATCAGTGTTTTGTTTCTCATAACGGAAAACTTAAAAGTTTTGGGCGCGTAGATGAAAACACGTTGGAAACCAATTATTTCTTTTTACATCCGGAAAAACATAGCTCTACCATAAAAAAATTATCTTAAAATTATCAGTATGAAAAATATTCCAAAGAAAAATAAATTAATTAAGTTGATTGCCTGTGTATTTAGTTTATTGGTTTTATTTTCATGCAAAGATAAAACACCGAAAACCAATCCGAATGTTGGTAGCAATCCCAATCCATTAACATTGGCTGATTTTTATGCCACCTATGCTGAAAAAGCGCAATCCTTTACCGTTAGCACTGCCAGTGCAACCAGTATTGTGGGCACCAAAGGAACAACAATAAACATTCCTGCACTTGCTTTTAAAACCAGTGGCGGAACTCAAATTTTAGGGCAAGTCATTATTAAATTAACCGAACTTTACACTAAAAAAGATTTAGTGCTTAATAAAAAACAAACCACCACGGTTGATGATATTTTACAAACCAAAGGCATGGTGAATATTAAAGTAAATCAAGGGGAAGAGCCTTTATACTTAGATGTGGCAAAAACAGTAACTATTAATTATCCGGCAACAGTTACTCCCGGTAATGATATGTTTGCCATGTATGGAAACACGGATTTGATTAGTGGTAAATTCACTTGGCTACCCGACACCACCGGCACTACACGTTATGCGGGTCCGGTTATTAATCCCGTAATGAGTTATAGTTTGGTTAGTGATTCACTAAATTGGGTACAAATAGGGAAATTTAATTATGGTGCCGGGTTAAAAACCAGTTTTACAATAACGGTTCATGGTAATTACAATTGGACAAATACAGATGTGTTTATTTATTTTCCCAGCAACCGAAGTATTGCGTATTTAGACAAACCGGAACAGCAAAGTTATACTGCAACCTATAAAATTGCCAGCGGAACAGTTTGTAATATCATTGCCATTTCAAGAATCAATAGCAATTTTTACATGGTAAACAAACAAGTAACTATAACACCAAGCTTTGTAATGGATTTGGATTTAACTCAAAATACAGAATCCGGAGTAATTACCATGCTTGATAATTTGTAAGGAATTTGTTATTCACTTCCAATTACTTTCTTTTTCCTTTTTGTATTAAGGAATGTTAGCGCAATTAACAGAATAATTGCCATCACAGATATCATACCGCCCTTTGAGCGTAACCGAGGTTCAAATTTCAATTCAATAGCGTGATTTCCTTTATCCAAAATCAAACCGGTTAGTCCCGCATTTACTCTGTATAATTTAGCATCCTGCCCGTTTACATTGGCCTTCCAACCGGCGTCTAATGGAAATGCAAGAAATAATATTTTTCGTTCACTAACATTTATATTACCTGTAATATGGTTATCACTAAACTTAGTAATACTTAAGGCTTCTTTTTTCAATTCCATTATGTTTCTTGCGAATAAATCATAAGTAATTAAATTACTATCCACCAAACTATAAGCCGGAAAATTTCCGATTTCCGCTAAATCTTCATCTTCAATAATTGCGGCTGCCGAAACTGCAAAGTCTTTTTGAATGTTGGAAATCTTTTTTAAATCCGAATTCTTTAGGATTTTATTGTATGTAACACCAAATGGAGCATGGAATTTAGACTCATACACTTTCACATCACCAAACTTAGCAATTGAATCAAATCCCATTTGAGCCATTTGATTGCCCGGATTTTTTGATAACCAATATTTTCCGGTACAAACTGAAAATAAAAGCGGACGAGAACCAATACCGGGAGCCCAACGGGTTGAATTTTCATCCTTCGCATTAATGACTGCAAAATCAGACAGAAATTTGATGTAGTTTTTTTGATTGAAGGAATTGTAAGAAGCAGTACCATAATAACCCTGAGCCTTCGCATCGTTAATACTGCCATGCATAGCTAATCCTGAAAAGTAATCTTTATTGATTCTGAAAAAAGATTTATCTTTTTCATTTAAAAACTTAACTGCGTCAACCGTATAATCATTATATCCAATTCGGTCTGTTAATTCAGATTTACGAAGTGAACCTCTATCGTTAATGGTACCATGCGACAAATAGGTAAGCTCTACAACACATATCAGCAATAAAACAATTTTTAAATTGGATGTTTTACCTTTTGAACTTCCTATCAAATAAACAAAAGCAGCATAAGCTAAAAGGAGTATTGTTACAAAGCCGCGTAAACCGGTACTTACTGCCGTTTTAAATTGTGCTGCAGGCGAGTATAATAAGATTAATAAAAGCAGCACAGTAATGCCAAATACAATTTTATTTATTTTTTTAGTTTGATCGATGTAATTGAATGCACGGGCCGCATAAATCACCAAAAACAAAACTATGACCAATGAAAATGTTCGAAAATAATCGCCTGAAAAAGCCCAAAACATGTAGCGGAAATACGGAAAAATAATTGGTAAACAAAAAATAAAAGTAATTACACCATAAATCTTTTTTTGTTTAGCCTGCAGTGAAGTGAAGAAAAGCGGAAATAAAACCAAACATAATATTCCGCAATAAAAAATGGGTGCTTCGAGGTAATTATACCAACCTTTAAAGTTATTTCCATTACCAATAATATCCGTTCCAAAACTTCTGAATACCGTGGTGAATCGTTGCCATGGGTCGGCCACATCAAAAGCCGATTGTTTTTGAAGTTTTTCAAAAAAGGCTGACTCCCCCCCTACCCTGGGGCTTTCTGCAATTTGCAAAACATCAGGTAAAAACTGAAACGCACTTATAGCAACACCTAAGCCGGCAATTAAAATAGTTTTTATTGAGAATACTATAAATGGTTTAATTTCATTGTGGAATTCAAAAAAACGAGCCGGAATATACGCTGCCAAAAAAATAGTCCACGGTAAAAGAAGAGCAGGTTGTAAAAAAGACAGGAGTGCTATGCCAATAGCGAACCAAAATATTTTTTGATATTGCAACCATCTTTCAAAACCATATAGAATAACAGCCAAGTATAACGCTTCAATAGAATAAATTACCCAGGTACCTCCCATAATTACAAATCCGGAGAAAGCATATAACAAGGCAAAAATTAAGGCTGTAAAATTGCTAAGTTTTAGTTGTTGTAGAAATTTAAAAAATACCATACCGCATAATACCACCTTCACCAATTCAACAAAAGCCAGGTAATGCGGAATTTTATTTTTGTCGACAAACATGAGAATATTAGAGAAAAAATCGCTCATCCATAATGGAAAAACATTTTGTCCCATCCCTTGCTGAAAACTCCAGCCCGGTAACACGCCCGCTCGAACCATGTCAGAAAAACTATTAATCCACGGTATATATAAGTTGATATAATCACTTCCTATATCTTTAAAAACAAACACGCGATTACCGCTGATAAAATCCTTATAAACGATAAAACCCATTATGGTAAGCAATGTAAACAGAACATAGGTAGTTTTAGCATTGATGAATTTCATTAAATCAAAGGAATTATTTTCTGCAGTAACCTGCTTTTTTTCTGCGGCCATAGATTTACCTTTTAGGTATTGCGAATGTACTAAAAAAAAGGAAAATTGATAATAACAAGTATATCAAAATCTATTCTTAATCCAATTTCCGTTTGTGTTTCCAGCGACGGTGACTCCACAGCCAAATATGAGGTTGCTCACGAATGTTTTTTTCCAATGCACGAGTGTGTAATTCAGTAATAAGTCCTTCTGCCATATCAGCCGGTTTATCGGTTATTAAAACCGCACTCATTACATAATATCCCCTTTTAATTTTATGAATAGGCACATAAATAACCGGATAATTAAACTTACGCGCAATTTTTTCGGTGCCGTTAAATACGGGTGTATCTTGATTTAAAAATGTGGTCCAGTATGCGCTTTCGGGTGGCGGAGTTTGATCGGCAATTAATCCCAATAATGTTGGAATTCCTTTTTGTTTGAGTGTTAAAATTTCTTTGTACACCCTTTGCATAGGTATAATATTTCCGCCATATCTACTCCGTAAATGCAACATAAGTGCATCTACATTTTTATTACTTAAGGGATGATATACTCCTGTAATTAGTTGTTTAAACTGTGTAGGATAGGCAATAGCGCCCCACTCCCAATTTCCACAGTGACCCATTACCCCAATCATGCTTTGGTTTTTTGATTCGAAGGAATTAAATAATTGTATAGCTGCATCGTCAAATTTAAAATGAACCTTAAATTTTTCTTTCGGCAAGGTAAGCAGCTTTAGTGTTTCGAGTATTACATCGCAGAAATGCAAATAAAAATCTTTCGCTATTTTATTTATTTCGGATTCAGATTTTTCGGGAAAAGAATTTTTTAAATTGGATAATACCACTTTTTTACGATACCCAAAAACATGATATACTAAAAAATAAATCAGGTAACTGAACAAATGCATAAACCAAAAAGGCCAAATAGAAATGAAATAAATGAGGGGTAAAACAAATATTTTAAATGCAATTTTTCCCAATTAGAAGTTCGGTTTAAGCATGTATTTACTATAAAAGTCAACAATGTGTTTTACCGCTTCATCGGCTGTATCAACCACTTTAAACAAATCTAAATCACTTTCATTAATATTTTTTTGTTGTTTTAGCATGGTATTTTTCATCCAATCTAATAATCCACACCAATAATCCTTTCCTACTAATACAACCGGAAAGGAGGCAATTTTATTGGTTTGCACCAAGGTAAGTGATTCAAATAATTCATCCATGGTACCAAATCCTCCGGGCATTCCAATAAAACCCTGTGAGTATTTCAAAAAAATGGTTTTACGAACAAAAAAATAATCAAACAAAATATTTTTGTCGTGATCGATATAATCATTACCCTTTTGTTCAAATGGTAAAACAATATTTAAACCTACCGATTTACCACCGGCTTGTTGCGCACCTTTATTAGCCGCTTCCATAATACCCGGGCCGCCACCGCTTATAATTCCATATCCTTCACGAACAAGTTTTCCTGCAATTTCTTCCGCCAGTTTGTAGTATTTATCTTCCGGACTCGTTCTTGCGCTGCCGAAAATGGAAACGCAGGGCCCAATGCGGGTCATTTTTTCAAATCCTTCCACAAATTCACTCATGATTTTAAAAATATGCCAGCTGTTTTGTGCTTTTTCATCATACCAATCTTTGGTAGAAAAGGCTTTTCTGATTTTATCTTCTCCGTCTTTTGTCATAGTTCCAAAGTATACTGTTTCTATAATTAATAATAGTGAAATTAATGTTTAGTACATCTTTAATCACAATTAATTATAGTTGTTATTCACATTTAAAGTTTCAAAATTCATGCCAAAAAACATTAAAAATAAGGTGGATGAATTTACGAGGTCTTAAAAGGGCTAAATAAGAATACAAATTATACATTAAGCTTAGAAATACTAATCGTATTTCACTACCATAAAAGACTTTACTTTAAAAAAATTAATTCGCTATACTTTCAAACGTAAACATAGCTGTGTAATTAGCCGACATATTTACTGCATCAGCGCCCGGCATATGAATTACATTGGTAGTTGCAAAGTTGGTGTTATTATTTCCGGTAAACCATTTTAAAATATCAACCGAAAGTTTTACAACAGGAGTTACACTTGCTGTTACATCGGCTGTTGATGAGGTAAAGGGAATAGTTACGGTTTGAATAGCTTTATTTATACCCGAAAAACCACCAATATGAAAACGTAAAAGTTTATTTGCTGCGGTAGATTTAGGGGAAGAGCCTTCCATTTTCGCAAAAATGTAGCCCGAATTCCAATCCCAAAACATACCATTCGATGCGGCCAAGGCACCATCCTGAGCTCCGCTTACATTGCGCAATGAATCAACTCCTATAAAAAAACTAATTCCCTTATAACTCGCTTCCGGTATACTGTATAAAGTTATTTTGTTTGAGCCTGCTTTATGATCTATTAAATAATATTCATTACTCAGGTAATAAGTACTGTTATCGCTTTTGGTAAGTAATAGATTACTCAGGTAATATTTAACAAGCGTTATTTTAAAAGAATCCAGGTTTGCATTCACATAATCTTTGGTATCAAAAATCAAAGGTTCTGTGCCTGCTTTGAGTTCTACTTCAATAATCAATTTACCTTTGTTCGGGGCAGATTGTGGTTCTGGTCCCGGCTCTATGGGATCTTTTTGACATGCGGTAAGGGCTAAAGCGATTAGTATAGAAAATAATAATTTTTGCATTGAGTTTTTTATAATCCGCTTTAGGCGGTATAATTTAGGAAAGTTACAAAATTATTAGTCTCATTCTAAAAATTATAAGAAATAGAATTAAATTAATGTTAAAGCTACTCTAAAATTGAAGTTAAAAGTGCCTCAAATACCAAATTAACTCATTCGCTTTTGCGCGTTCCCAGTAAATATTTTTGTTGATTAAAGTTATAGGTAAGCGAAATATAAAAACGACCCACTGAACTTAATTCGTTTGTTTGTTCAATTTGCCATAGTGTTTTTTGCATGCCCATATTCAAGCCAAAATTTTTATAATAAATATCAAAACCAATCCCAAACATCCATTCATGCATTGCTGTTCCTTCCATTAAATCATTTTTTACCAATACGCCATTAGTTTGTTCATGATAAGCAGTTAGCGATGGAATAAAATTGAATTGATTGGCCTTAACTTTAAAAAACACTGACGAGAAATTGCTTAAACCATTGGCGATTTTTTCATTATAAAAATTATATCCATTTATTTTATAATTGAAAGTATTCGAAAAACCAATTTTATTATACGAAAACACATAAGTATTGAAAAAAAAGTAATCCACACTTCCTGTACCTGGTTGTAAAAGTAAAGGCAGTCGTTTACCTGTTGAATTTTTAGCGTAATAATTACCCGATGGCAATTTTATTCCTCCTCCTAAAATCAAACGATGTTTTATTGCATGTTCTGCTTTTGGAACTAACATATGAAAAGCCGCAAAAAGATTCGGATCACCAATGCCGGTTACGTTATTTTTTAGTTCATCTTCCTTACTTTTATTATTCACCAGTGGTAAAAACGCATTTATTTCTACTCGTTTATGAATAAAAAATTTACATCGCAATTCAAAGACTTTATAACTTTCATAATCTTTAGCCGAATAGTTTTCAGTTTTTACAGAATCAGTTGTGTGAGTGCCGTGTAAAGTTTTATAGGCTCCAACCGGAAAAAAAGTTGACTTCTGCTGGTAAGTTCTATATCCATTAAACAATCGGTACCGGTGCATCAAAGTAATATTACTTTGGTTATCGTATGGTAAAATTCCGAAAAATCCGCCACACACGTCGCAAGCATAAACATTCGACAATAGTCCAACACTTAAAAAAAGTAGTACCTTTTTCATAAACAAAGAAAGAAAAATCCGCGTTTATACAACGCGGATTTTGTTTAGTTTATTAATTATGAATGTGTTCTAGGGTAAACATGTTTACGTAGTTTGCTGACATATTCACAGCACTTGTGCCGGGCATATGAATAACATTGGTAGTTGCAAAATTGGTAGTGTTTGCACCGGTAAACCATTTTTTAATATCAGCCGATAAATGTATGGCAGGCGTAGTACTACCTGAAACGTTTGCGCTATTGGTTCCAAACGAAATGGTGGCCGTACGTAATGCATTATTAGCACCGGAGAAACCTCCAACGTGAAAACGTAATGCATTGTTAGCAGCAATTGATTTTGGCGATGATCCTTCCATCTTAGCAAAAATATAACCACTACTCCAACTCCAAAACATTCCATTAGAAGTAGCTAAAGCACCGTCTTGCGCACCCGAAACATTCCTTAAAGAATCTACGCCAATTAAAAAACTAATGGATTTATAATTTGCTATAGGAACACCGCTTAAAGTAATTTTATTAGCGCCGGCTTTATGATCAATTAAAAAATAACCACCTTCTGCTTTGTACGTGCTATTATCACTTTTTGTAAGCACTATATTACTGAGGTAATACTTCAA
The DNA here is from genome assembly GCA_016715905.1 of Sphingobacteriaceae bacterium. Taxonomy (NCBI): domain Bacteria; kingdom Pseudomonadati; phylum Bacteroidota; class Sphingobacteriia; order Sphingobacteriales; family Sphingobacteriaceae; species Sphingobacteriaceae bacterium. The sequence continues at coordinate 827,093 of JADJXI010000004.1, forward strand.
TAAAGTAACTTTAAAGGAATCTAAATTGGCATTTACATAATCTTTGGTGTCAAAAATTAAAGAATCGGTACCGGCCTTGGCTTCTATTTCTACCATCAAGTTTCCAACAGTTGGTGCAGGTGTAGGTTCCGGCTCATGTTCATGTTCAACTGGGTCTTTTTTGCAAGCCGTTAATACTAACACAGCCAATGCAATTGAAAATATTTTTTTCATATTCATTTTATTAAATAAGTTAATTTATTTTTTTTGTTAAATAATTTTACAAACAACGCACCCTATGGTTGTAAGTAGCTTTATCTATTCAAATACTGCGTTATTTTTAACACAAATATTCGTATTAAAGTGAATAAAAAAACCGGGGAGGTTGATCAGGGAATTTCAAAAAGCCTTTCGGAAAATGGTAACTGTTTTTTGAAATATATTTTAAATCTGTTTCTTTAGTTATTAAGCCTGCATTAAAAGCATTTAAACAACTTGGAAAGTCTTCTGTTTTTTCTACTTTAGGTTCGTTGTTTTTTGAATCACTTGGGTCTGCCTTCTCTTCTACTTTCGCTAATTCTTTCGTTAAGTGGCATGATCCCATGCAACAATTCTCCTCTTCATCTTTTTGCTCACACAAATTTTCAACTATGTAAGCCTTATTCAACTCAAATTTAGCAATCACATAAACCCGCAAACCTAATTGCATTACAAAGGCAAAAAGTAGTAATTGAGTTAAAATGATTTTCACGAATTTGCGATATGCATAACAAAAGTAATAAATAAAACATTTAAAATTACTTTTTCTTTATATTATAATAATACTTAAACCTAATCAGTTTATCCCGCCTTCTTTCAAACGCTCGGCATTTTCGGCAAACTGCAGTTTATCAATCATTTCCTGTATATCGCCATTCACAAAATTTTCTAAATCATACAGCGTTTCATTAATGCGGTGGTCGGTAATTCTGTTTTGGGGGTAATTATACGTTCTTATTTTAGCACTTCTATCGCCTGTAGTCACCATGGTTTTTCTTCTTTTCGAAGTTTCTTCCAACCGTTTTTGATATTCTAAATCGTATAATTTGGAACGTAACATCTGCATGGCTTTTTCACGATTACCTAACTGGTTTCTTTCGGTTTGGCAAGTCACCACAATTCCACTGGGCTTGTGCGTTAAAATTACTTTCGATTCTACTTTATTTACATTTTGTCCGCCAGCGCCTCCGCTTCTTGCCGTTGCCATTTCAATATCGGCATCTTTTAACTCTACATCAAACTCCTCGGCTTCGGGTAAAACTACAACGGTAGCCGCACTGGTATGTACTCTGCCCTGGGTTTCGGTTGCAGGCACGCGCTGTACACGGTGTACGCCGCTTTCAAATTTCATGATACCATAGGCCCCATTGCCCTTAATATTCATCACCACTTCTTTATAACCACCCATGGTTCCGGGGCTGGTATCAACTACTTCTAATACCAAACCTTTCTTTTCACAAAAGCGGCTATACATTTCAAATAAATTTCCGGCAAAAATACTGGCCTCATCTCCTCCGGTACCTGCTCTTATTTCCATCACACAATTTTTCGCATCTTCCGGGTCTTTTGGCACCAACATCATTCTTATTTCATCTTGCAAGGCTTCTTCTTTGGCTCTGCTTTCCTCTAATTCCATCTTTGCCATTTCTAAAAAGTCTTTATCTTTTTCTGTTGCTAAAACTTTTTTGGCTTCGTCAATTCCGTTTATGGCTTTTTTATACTCTTTTATAACCTCAACTACATTGCCTAATTCTTTATATTCAATATTCAACTTTTTAAATAGTTTCATATCGGCAATTACCTTGGGGTCGGCTAGTTTGGCTTCTACGTCTTCAAATCTTCTTACTATTTCCTCTAATTTTTCGAGCATGTATTTTAAAAGTTGGCAAATATACGCATTTGGCTTTATTTGCTTATAGCATTACATATCCTGTTTATTTCTTAATTAATTTCTTTTTGGGCGCCTTCTCCGGCTTCCGCCTCGGCGGACGCTCATAGCCCCGCTGTATTTTGCTATGTTTGTGCGCATGCGGGGGCTTCCTTTGGTTCGCCTCCTCTGCTGCCAAACATCACGCAAAATACTTAGCGGGGGCTACCGCTTCCATCCGGGGCGCAACCCAAACTAGCAATTATGTCTGTTTTCAAAACTATCAGCTTAATAGCAATTCCATTAGTGCTTTTTTCGTCAAAGCAAAAAGTACATCAAAAAACAAATATTATAGTAAACCCAAACCACTCCCCATTTTTCTCAAAATATAAAGGTTTTATTTGCTATTTTTGGTTCTCACTTATTTAACATGAAAAAATCTTTAATTGCGCTTAGCCTACTTACTATTTTAAGCTCCAAAGCCCAGGATTATTTGGGATTTATTAATAGTAACTATTGCGGTATTACCGGCGCCTACATCAATCCGGCCAATATTGTTGATAATCGTATGCGTTTTGATATGACGCTTGGGGGTATAAGTATGTACGGTATTAATAATTACCTAGGGGTAAAACGAAGTGATATTATTGCCAAAGAAGGTTCTTTTTACAAGTCCCTTTTAAAAAGTTCGGGCAATAGTAATAGCGCCTGGGCCGATTCCATGTTCCAGCAAAAATATTTAAATAATGTTGAAAATGGTAGCGATAAGTCGGTGTATTTTACGGCTCGTGTTGCGCTTCCATCTTTTATGATTAACCTGGGCAAAAAAGATGCTATAGGTTTAAACATCAGTGCAAGAAATTATGTGAATGTAGATGGAGTGAGCCCTGCGCTTGCCTCTTTATTGTTTACCGATATTGGTCGTACGCCGGGTTATGATGTAAGTTCGCTGCAAAATATTGACATTAATAACAAACAGCTTAGTGTAAATTACATGTCGTGGTTAGAGTATGGCTTAACGTATGCCCATGTTTTTAAATCGGATAACGAACATTTTTTTAAGGGTGGTGTTACGGCTAAATTATTACAAGGTTTAGCTTCGGCTTATTTAAATGTAAAAGATTTAACGGTAAAGTTTAATGGAGCCTGGCTGAATCAAGATTCAATGGCCATGCTCAGCGTTATTAAAACCGATGTTAATTATGGTCACTCCAATAATTTAGAAATTCCGAGTAGTACTATTAAAGGTGACGCGCGTAATAACATTCCTGTTGTTGATGATCCAACGCTTTACGGTACTTTATTAAATGGTTATCCAAAGTTTGCTTCGCATCCTGGTTTTGGTTTTGATTTAGGTATGGTTTATGAATGGCGACCCGATTATGCCTCTTATCAATACGACATGGATAATAAAACCGGCTTGTGGCGACGCGATAAAAATAAATACCGCATTAAAGCCGGCTTATCATTACTGGATGTAGGCGGTATGCGTTTTGCAAAAGGTGTAAATTCCAATAATTTTACAATAGACAGCGATTCAATTCGCTATCGCTTATACAAAACGGGTGATTATCCGGTGTCGAGTGTGGATAGTATTATTCGCTCATTAGTTACTTATAATGATGTGGAAGGTACTTATAAAATGGCCTTGCCTACTTCTCTCATTGCGCAGTTAGATTTTAATTTAGGTTCTAATTTTTATATTGACCTCATGGGCTTTTTCGCTTTTAAAAAGAAAAACCGCGAGGCCAAAGTGCATGATTTTACAAACATCAGCTTAACTCCACGTTGGGATCATAAGTGGTTTGGTATTGCTGTACCTTTTGCTTATAACGAGGCGGCTGCCATTGCTAACCAACCCTTTCGTATCGGAACAATGGTACGCTTAGGACCGTTAGCCATTGGTACTAATGATATGGGCAACTGGTTTGGTAAAAAAGATGTTTTTGGAACTGATGTGTATGTAATTCTTAAACTTCCTATCCCGTATGGCAGACCAAAAGACAGAGATAAAGATAAAGTAAGTGATAAGTTAGATAATTGTATTAATACACCGGGTGTATGGGAATTTATGGGTTGTCCGGATACCGACGGAGATCATATTCCGGATGTGGATGATAAATGTCCTACCGTACCGGGAATAAAAGAATTACAAGGTTGCCCGGATAAAGATGGCGATGGTATTATTGATACCGAAGATGATTGCCCGGATGTGAAGGGACCAAAAGAGTTTAACGGATGTCCTGATCGCGATGGAGATAAAATCATTGATAAAAATGACAGTTGTCCGGATATTGCCGGCTTAAAAGAATTTGAAGGATGTCCGGATAAAGATGGTGATGGTATTTCGGATAAGGTGGATGAGTGCCCTGATGTATTCGGACCAAAAGAATTTAATGGTTGTCCGGATAAAGATGGTGATGGTACACCGGATAGTAAAGATGCTTGCCCTGATGTGCCGGGCCCTAAAGAATACAAAGGTTGCCCGGATAAAGATGCCGATGGATTATTGGATCATGAAGATGGATGCCCTGATGTAGCAGGTCCTAAAGAAAATAAAGGATGTCCTTGGCCGGATACGGATAAGGATGGAATATTAGATAAGGATGATGCCTGCCCTACCGTTGCCGGTCAGGGTCAATACAAAGGTTGTCCTCCTCCTCCTCCAATCAAAGCTGCTGAACAAAAAATTATTGAGCGTGCCTTTAAGAGTTTAGAATTTGCAACCGGTAAAGATGTTATCAAAGCAAAATCTTTCCCATCCTTAAATGCATTAGCCACAATTTTAGTAACGCATAAAGGAGACTGGAAATTGCAGTTGAGCGGACACACCGATAATGATGGTAGTGCTGAAAGCAATATGTTGCTGAGTGAAAAACGAGCTAAGGCCGTTAAAAAATACCTGGAGAAGAAAGGTGTAATAGCAGATAACATAATGGCCGATTGGCATGGAGATACCAAACCAATTGCCGATAACTCAACACCAAGCGGCAAACAAAAAAATCGCCGTGTTGAAATGAAAATTATTACCAAAGAATAATTTTTAAAAAGAAAATAAAAAAACGTCATCTATTAAAGGTGGCGTTTTTTTTTGTAATTGTTTGCCGGCAGGTTGGTCGCACGCAAATAGGATTTCTCTATAATCAAATATTTTTTTGGGCGCTTTAACGGGCTGTCGTTACTCGCTTTTTTTATTGCCTTTAGGGGCAATAAAAAAGAGCTCAAACATGCACTCCATCCCTAGCGCTAAGTTTTGGTTAACAAAAAAAATTCGCTGAAATCTCTGCCAATAAGTATGAGTTTACGCCAAACATATAGCGGAGACCACCGCTTCCATCCGGGGCGCAAATCTCCTAATAAAACTTTCTTTTTCAACTTACTATAATTTATAGCAAGGCTTTTTATTTTCTCATTGCAATTTTGTGCATGCAAATGTTAACCATATATCCATTCACCCATAAATCTCAAGCGCGTTATTTTCTGAAGTTTGATTTTAATACGGATATTCAATCTTGCATTAAACAAATACCGGGCTATGCTTTCAGCGCTTCTAAAAGATGTTGGCACATTCCGGCGAATGAACAATGTTTAAATCAATTGCTGGAATTAGTGAAAGATCTAAGCGAAGTTGAAATAATAGATAACAAGTCAATAAATCCTTCGCCAATAGAAAAAACGGAAAACAAAATAGAAACAAATTCTCCACAAGAAATTAATTCGAAAATCATCACCCAAGAGCCAATTTCTTCTCCACCCGATTATCTTGATAAAATAAACCAGTTCAAAAGTTGGATGCGTGCCCGGCGATACAGCGAAAGCACGGTTAACACCTATTGCGAGGCCTTGGGCATTTTTTTTAGATATTTTAAAAACAAAACTGTTGAAGAAATTACCAATCAGGATTTAATTAATTTCAACAATGCGTATATATTAGCCAATCAACTTTCGGCTTCATTTCAAAATCAAATTATCAACGCCATAAAATTATTTTACAACATCATCGAAAATAAAAAGCTCGATCCTTCCATTATTTACCGACCCAAGCGCGAAAAAAAATTACCCAATGTATTAAGTAAAGAAGAAGTGAAGTTGATTTTAAAAGCCCATGCCAATGTAAAGCACCGGGTAATGTTGAGTTTAATATACAGTTGCGGTTTACGATGTGGAGAGCTTTTAAATTTAAAACCTGCGGATATTGACAGTAAAAGAAATTTATTAATTGTGCGGCAAGGCAAGGGAAAAAAGGACCGCATTACACCTTTAAGTACTAAAACTATTGAAATGTTGAGAGGGTATTACGAAACCTACCGACCTAAAGTGTTTTTATTTGAGGGTATGAAAGTTGGCGAACCTTATGATTCGAGGAGCTTACAAGCCGTATTAAAACAAGCCTTAGAAAAAGTGGGAATAAACAAACCGGTTACCTTACATTGGTTGCGGCACAGTTATGCCACGCATTTATTAGAAAACGGAACCGATTTGAGGTATATACAGGAGGTTTTAGGGCACAGCAGCAGCAGAACCACCGAAATTTACACCCATGTAAGCACACGAAGCATACAAAACATAGTAAGTCCTTTTGATTATTTATGAAAAGTATTAACTTTGATAGAATCCTACAGGCCTCAGCCAAGTTCGCAAAGCCAACAACCGTTGTGCATATAAGCGTTACTTCGCAACGCCTATAAGGTAGTTAGGTTCCATTTGTAACGCACCTGTGTGTGTTAAGCTAGACGTAGCAGTAGAAATTTTTTTTTAAGTTGCGGGACGTTAAAGCAAGGCGTAAAAATTTTTGATTTTTTTATTAAATAAATCCTGACCTTTTGTCTAAGCAGTTTTTTGAAAAAAAACGTTTTGCTTAGCAAAACAAAACGATTAGTGGATTTGGAGTGTTGCGAGTGCACTCGCATAAGTGACAAAGACGCTAAGCGTTTTGCTTAGACAAAGGTAGCGAAAATTTTTACAAAGTCAACGGTTTGACAAGGGGTAGACTTTGTTTTTATAAACAAAATCAAAAATTTTTACCCTTTTATTTTGTCCCGACAACTTAAAAGTTGGCTTTCTAAGACTGCGTCAAGCTGTCGCGCTTGAAGCAATAATAGAAAGCCTAAAATTTCTCCTGTGGACCCTAGACTTTAAAAGCTTGACCGCTGCTGCGGTCGAGTGCGCCACAACGAAACCTAACAACGGCTAAAGCACAATGCCTTTTCTTTTATCTATTGTTACCTTCATTTCATTTCGGTAACTTTGAATATGGAAAAAGGCACTGATGCCTAGCCGTTA